>NZ_JAQMUE010000035.1 GCF_028330985.1 Roseofilum reptotaenium CS-1145
CTCGATCAGCTAGAAGAAGTGTTGTACCAGCGCTGCCAAACCTTATTGAAACAGCCAGAATTAATTGGAGGGTTAACCGATTTTTACGGGTGGAGTGAACTCACTGCTATATCACAACTTATTCAACGGACTTGATATCACCCCATCACCAAGCGCTATATTTCTTATAAAACCCATATTCTAGACTCATTTTTAACCCTTAAGTTCTGCAACTTATGCCTGAAACAATAACCATTAAACCTTCTCCCTCAACCCATTATGTCTACCCCCCATCGTCAAGCCAACCAATATGTCCGAGAACTTCTAGAACAGAACCGCCTAACGGAACTCTCAGACAAACTGCTACCCAACCCTAAACCCTTACCCCGCAAATTTCGCGGTGCATTTCGCCTCAGTCGTCAACGGGTGGAACAGCATTGGAAGCAACTGGAGACTCTCCCAGAAACCCAAGCCAATTTATTAGATGGGCAAACACTCTCTCAACTGGAAGCTTATCAGTATAATATTGAAAACTTTATCGGTACAGTGAAACTTCCGGTGGGTATTGCCGGCCCCCTGCGGGTGAATGGACTGTTTGCTCAAGGAGATTATCATGTGCCTTTAGCCACTACTGAAGCGGCCCTAGTCGCCTCCTATTCGCGGGGATGCCAACTGATTTCGGAAGTAGGAGGATGTCAAGCATTATTACTCAATGAAGCGGTCAACCGCACTCCTGGATTTGCGTTTAGCACCTTGCAAGAGGTGGGCTTGTTTTTGGCTTGGGTGGTAGGGGAACAGGAAACCTTTAAGCAAGAAGCAGAACAAACTACGCGCTACGGAAAATTAATCGATACTCGAATTACCGTAGAAGGCAATCATGTTTATCTGGATTTTCAGTTTACGACAGGGGACGCGGCTGGCCAAAACATGGTGACTTTGGCAACGGATGTAATTTGTCAGTATATCCTCAGCCAGAGTCCTGTGGCTCCCCAATATTGGTTTATTGAGGCTAATTTATCGGGAGATAAAAAGGCCAGCGCCCAATCATTTTCTGGAGTGCGAGGTAAAAAAGTAACAGCGGAAGTAAAAATACCAGCTCAGTTAGTTGCCCAACGGTTGCACACGACTCCAGAACAAATGGTGAACTATTGGCGGATGTCGGCTTTGGGGGGAACGATGAGTGGGACGATAGGTATTCAGGGCCATTATGCCAATGGGTTGGCGGCGCTGTATATTGCGTGTGGTCAGGATGCGGCTTGTGTGGCGGAGTCTGCGGTGGGGGTGACGCGGTTTGAGTTAACGCTAGAGGGGGATTTATATGCGGCGGTGACGTTGCCGAATTTGATTGTGGGTACGGTGGGTGGAGGGACTGGGCTGCCGAGTCAGCAGGCTTGTTTGCAGATTTTGGGGTTAGCAGGTGCGGGTAAGGCGAGGGCGTTTGCTGAGATGTGCGCGGGGTTGGCGTTGGCTGGGGAGTTGTCAATTATTGGGGCGTTGTCTGCGGGAGAGTTTGTGCAGGCTCATGCTCGGTTGGCGCGGGAGCGGTGAAGAGGAATGGGGTCGAGGAATGGGGGAATGGGGAGACATGGGGATGTGGTAGACTTTTGAGAACACTAGCCTCTTCCTAAAAGTGGAGGCAACCCAATTGTTTCGGCTGTCGCCGATATGAAAATTATTAATTGTTAATTGTTAATTGTTAATTGCTCATGAGTTCTTCCACGTTAGTCGAATTGGCCCAGAAAACACGACAAGGGGCGCGTCAGTTAGCTGGATTGACGACAGAAGAGAAAAATCAGGCTATTGAGGCGATCGCCAAATCATTGGAACAGGCTACACCAGAAATTGTAGCCGCAAACCAAGCTGACTGTGAAGCGGCAACTTCCGCAGGCATTGCTAAACCCCTCTATCATCGTCTGAAATTGGATGAAACGAAGCTGAAAGGAAATATCGCTGGGGTGCGAGATGTACAAAAGTTACCCGATCCGGTGGGGACGGTTCAAATTCATCGAGAGTTGGATGAGGGTTTGGTTCTGAAACGGATCAGTTGTCCGTTGGGGGTTTTGGGGGTGATTTTTGAAGCGCGTCCTGAAGCAGCCATCCAGATTTCTACGTTGGCAATTAAGTCGGGAAATGGGGTGATTCTCAAGGGGGGAAAGGAAGCGATTCAGTCGTGTGAGGCAATTGTGAAGGCGATTCGACAAGGGTTATCACAAACAGCGGTGAGTCCAGATGTGGTGCAACTTTTGACCACCCGCGAGGAAACGGTGGCGCTGTTGAAGTTAGACCCATATGTGGATTTAATTATTCCTAGAGGTTCTAATTCGTTTGTCCGGTTTGTTCAGGAGAATACGAATATTCCGGTGCTGGGTCACGCGGATGGTATTTGTCACCTCTATCTAGATGAATCTGCGGATCTGGAAAAGGCGATCGCCATTACAGTTGATGGCAAAACCCAATATCCGGCTGCTTGTAATGCCATCGAAACCCTGTTAGTCCATCGCTCCTGCGCCCCGCAAATTCTTCCCCCAGTTGCCCAAGCGCTACAAGATAAAGGCGTGAAATTACTCGGAGATGATCCAACTTCTGAATTATTGGCAATTCCCGCAGCCACAGAAGCGGATTGGTCTACAGAATACAGCGATCTGATTTTAGCGATTAAACAGGTGGACTCTCTAGAGGAGGCAGTGAATCATATTAATACTTATGGATCGAAGCATACTGATGCGATCGTCACCGAAAACCCCCAAGTCGCGCAACTGTTCCTGAATCAAGTTGATGCTGCTGGCGTGTATCATAACTGTTCCACCCGGTTTTCCGACGGATTTCGCTATGGTTTTGGCGCAGAAGTCGGCATCAGTACCCAACAAATGCCCCCGCGCGGCCCTGTAGGATTAGAAGGGTTAATCACCTATAAATATCAAGTTACCGGTAATGGTCATATTTCCGCTACCTACACTGGAGCGGAGGCGAAATCCTTTACCCACAAAGAGCTAGTAGAGGGATAGGGAGATGGGGAGATAGGGGGATAGGGAGACGTGGAGACGCGGAGACACGGAAACATGGCGGTTATTCCCCATTCCCCATTCCCCCATTCTCCATTCCCCATTCCCTATTCCCCATTCCCTATTCCCTAACCATGACACAATCGATTCAACCCCCTGAAGAAACTGTAATCCCTGACTCCTTGGGATCTAAATCTAAATTTTCCTTTTCCTGGCAAATTGGGTTTACTGCGATCATGTTTGGGTTTATGTATTTACCCATTGCCGTCTTAGCCTTTTATAGTTTTAACCAATCTGCTTATAGTGCCAATTGGAAAGGGTTTACTTTGGATTGGTACATGAAACTGTTCTCGGATGTCAGAATCCTATCCTCTCTGCAAAATAGCTTAATTGTTGCGTTTTGTGCCGTCGGTGCTTCAGCAATTTTGGGAACCCTGATGGCAGTGGGATTAGCCAAATATAAATTCCGAGGGAAATCCCTGTATTTGGGAGTATCTTATTTACCTTTGATTATTCCTGATATTGCGATCGCCGTTGCTACCCTTGTCTTCCTCGCCGTCTTCGCCATTCCCCTCAATCTGTGGACAATTGTCGCGGCTCATATTGTCTTTTGTCTCGCCTACATTGCCCTCGTCGTCTCCACTCGACTCGCTGATTTAGACCCACACCTGGAAGAAGCAGCTTTAGACTTAGGTGCAACCCCCTTTAACGCTTTTATGCAAGTCCTCTTACCTCAATTATTACCCGGTATCGTCTCCGGTTGTCTACTGGCATTTGTCCTCAGTATGGATGATTTCCTGATCGCCAGTTTCACCGCAGGCAGTGGCTTTAACACCCTGCCTATGGAAATCTTTAGCCGCATCCGAACCGGCGTAAAACCCGATATCAACGCCTTAAGCGTGATCCTGATTGTGATGTCCGGATTAGTGGCTTTCCTGGCGGAATTTTGGCGCTATAAGAGCGAAAAATAAACGGGAGTTAATCAACCTCTAGTCATTACTCTGATTTTCTGGAGGAGGCGGTAATAAAGGTTGAAGTGATTGCAATACCGCAGGAAGCTCTACCTCAATAATTTGTCTAATAATATCTAATTTAAGATCGTCATATTCATGCACAATAATATCACGTAAACCAGCCATTTTCCTCCAAGGAATTTCTGGATTCCGAGATCGGAATTCATGGGATAGACGCTTAGTCGCTTCACCGATAATCGTTAATCGACGAATAACTGCATCTTGATCTTTTGTGTTTTGTTCAAAATTTTCCCAATTCGTCGATTGAAGATACTCAAAGATTAAGTGAATTGAATCAACAATATCAAGAATCGATTGTTTATCTCTTTCCATAAATCACCTGCGCTGATTCCAGGATTGATTTACGTCTTAACCAATTACGACTTTTCCCAATACCCTGCTTACTGACCAAATCAACCTTTCGGCAGAATAAACGTTCTAGCTCTTCCTGGATATCCCAAAAATCAAATCCATAAGTGACTCCTGGATCGAAAACATACAGTAGATCGATATCACTGGGATCATTGTCTGCTGACCGAAAATCGTCCCGTAGTACCGATCCAAACACTGATAATTCTATAATTTTCCACTTCTGGCAAAATGCCACAACTTGTTCCGGAGTGACTTGCAACCGTTGGTAAATTTGCGCGATCGGTATATTAATCTGCCCCAGTTGTGGTTCAAGATTGGTTTCCATCCACAATTCTCTCCTAATCTTTATAGAATAATCGATCTAATTGACTGCAAATTCCGTATAACGTCGGATATGGGGAAGATAAAATCCTAGGACAATTTTATTTTGGGGAATTCCAGCTCTGAGTAAATCATCAGTAATACCATCTTCTAAACCATCCTCATGAATCCAGATTTTATCTCCAACTACTTCTAGATGGACAATACAACTATGGACTCGCTTTCCTTTCAATTCTCCGACGGTTAACAATACATAATTCCGGCGATCTTCTCCAATCACCAATTTGCGCTCTAGTTTCCCATGGGCATAGGGAAGCTTGGCATATTCTACCAGAATGCTTTTAATGACTTCATAATAGTTATCTAGGGAATCCATTGATTAATGACCTCGTACTGTTCATCGAAAACCAATTGAGTCATGTCAAAGGCTTGATGGAGTTCTGGAATCTCTAAAGAAGTTTCTGGATCGGATACGCTTTTTTGAATTATAGCATTCAGCTCCTGATAGCCCTTGTGTGAATTTGAACTATGTTGCGGCTTATCCTGCCCACTCTGCCAACTTCCCACTCCACTTTGCTGCCAGCCTGTTATCTTAATCTAGAACTTGATCATTATAATAGTAAGCTTAAAGCGCGAAGATCGCCCATTACCCTAACCATGCAGCCAACTGATTCATCGAAATTTACCAATAAAGCTTGGGAAGCCATTGTCAACTCTCAGGATGTCGCTCGTCGCGGGAAACATCAGCAGTTGGAAGTCGAGCATGTGGCGATCGCTCTTTTGGAGCAAGGAGGACTGGCAAAAACCATCCTAGAAAAGGCGGGAATTGAGCCAGGGCGCTTATTACAGCAACTCAACCAGTTTGATAGTCGCCAGAAAACCACCTACAATGTTGATCAACTTTATCTCGGTCGCAGTTTGGATAAGCTCCTCGATGAAGCCGAAACTGCCCGCCAAAGTTGGAATGATGAATATATCTCCGTCGAGCATATTTTACTGGCTCTTGCCGAAGATCAACGGATTGGGCGGGAATTGGTGCGTCGGTTTAACCGCACCCGCACCCAACTGGAACAAACCATTAAAGACATTCGCGGCAGTCAAACGGTCTCGGATCAAGCCCCAGAAAATAGCTACAACGCTTTGGAGAAGTACGGGCGAGATTTGACAGAATTGGCGAGATCGGGCAACCTAGACCCCGTTATCGGGCGGGATGAGGAGATTCGGAGGGTGATACAAGTCCTCTCCCGCAGACGGAAAAATAACCCGGTGTTAATTGGGGAACCCGGAGTGGGAAAAACGGCGATCGCCGAAGCCCTAGCCCAGCGTATTGTTAATAATGAAGTACCAGAGTCTCTCAAAAACCGACAACTGATCACCCTAGATATGGGGAGTTTAATCGCTGGAGCCAAATATCGGGGCGAATTTGAAGCCAGACTGCGGGCAGTTTTGCGGGAAGTTACCCACTCCGAAGGGCAAATTGTCCTGTTTATCGACGAGCTACATACCGTAGTCGGAACCGGTTCCGGACAGTCGAGTGCCATGGATGCCTCCAATTTACTCAAACCCATGTTAGCGCGGGGCGAGTTGCGCTGCATTGGAGCAACGACTCTGGATGAATACCGCAATTATATTGAAAAAGATGCCGCCCTAGAGCGTCGTTTCCAACAGGTGTATGTCGATCAACCCGGTGTCGAGGATACGATTTCCATTCTGCGGGGGTTAAAAGAGCGCTACGAAGTCCACCATGGAGTCAAAATTACGGACTCGGCTCTGGTAGCAGCAGCCAAGTTATCAAACCGGTATATTACCGACCGCTTCTTACCCGATAAGGCGATCGATTTAGTCGATGAAGCAGCCGCTAAACTGAAAATGGATATTACATCCAAACCGGTGGAACTGGAAACTAGAGATCGCCGGATCATGCAATTAGAGATGGAAAAACTGTCTTTGGATGGGGAACAAACGAAAGAACCCCAAGAAAGAGTCAGACGCATTGAGCAAGAAATTACCGAACTCAAGCAAGAACAGAAAGAATTGAACGATCAATGGCAAGGGGAAAAACAATTGATCGATGATATTAATATCCTCAAGGAATTAGAAGACCAGTTGCGCGTGCAAATTGAACAAGCAGAACGGGCTTATGATTTAAATCGGGCAGCGCAACTCAAATATGGCAAATTAGAGAAAACGGAACGGGAGCGGGAAACGAAAGAAGGACAACTGCAAGCGCTACAGGAACAAGGTTCGGCTCTATTGCGCGAACAAGTCACCGAAGCCGATATTGCCGAAATTGTTGCTAAGTGGACGGGTATTCCGGTCAATAGTTTACTGGAGTCGGAACGGCAAAAACTGCTACACCTGGAGAGCTATTTACACCAGCGCGTCGTCGGTCAACATGAGGCTGTACAGGCGGTTGCTGAAGCCATACGCCGCGCTAGAGCAGGAATGAAAGATCCCGGTCGTCCCATCGGTTCGTTCCTGTTCATGGGGCCGACCGGGGTGGGAAAAACGGAATTAGCGAGAGCCTTGGCTGCCAGTTTATTCGACTCGGAAGAAGCCATGGTGAGAATTGATATGTCCGAGTATATGGAGAAACATGCCGTTTCCCGTTTAGTGGGTGCGCCTCCGGGATATGTGGGATATGAGGAAGGGGGACAACTGAGCGAGCAAGTCCGTCGTCGTCCCTATTCTGTGGTACTGTTGGATGAAGTGGAAAAAGCGCACCCAGATGTGTTTAATATTTTGCTGCAAGTCCTTGATGATGGGCGAATTACGGACTCCCAAGGACGGATGATTGATTTCCGCAATACGGTGATTGTGATGACCAGTAATATTGGATCGGAGCATATCCTCGATGTTTCTGGTGATGATAGCCAATATGAGGAGATGCGCAAACGGGTACAAAAGGCACTCCGCAAACAATTTCGACCGGAATTTCTCAACCGCGTTGACGATCTGATCCTCTTCCATGCCTTGGGTAAAGGAGAATTGGGCAGTATTGTCCATATTCAACTCAAACGCACTCAGCAGTTGTTAGCGGAACAAAAGATTACGCTGGAAATTACTTCGGCTGCGGTTGACCATCTGGTAGAGGCAGGCTACGATCCGGTCTATGGGGCCCGTCCCCTAAAACGGGCGATTCAAAAACAGGTGGAAAATGCGATCGCCACCCGAATTTTAGACAATAGCTTCATTGAAGGAGATGCTATTAAAATTGATTGCCAAGAGGGTGCGCTCACCTTCGGTAAACTCAGTGATGTAATCGGATCTCCAGAACCTGAACCCGTTGCCTCGATCTCCGAGTAAAGAGAGGAAAAATGTCTGTACAATTTACGGTTGCTATCCCCACCTATAATGGCGCAAACCGGTTTCCAGAAGTTTTGGATAAATTGCGCCAACAAACGGGTATCGATTCCCTGACCTGGGAAATTATCCTAGTTGATAATAACAGTACGGACAAGACGAAACAAGTTTTTCAAGAGTACCAAAACAATTGGGATTTAGACATTCCCTTGCGCTATGTCTTTGAGCCACAACAAGGACTTGCTTTTGCTCGACAATGTGCCTTTCAAGTAGCGCAAGGAGAGTGGGTGGGTTTTCTTGATGACGATAATTTACCCTATCCCAATTGGTTGATTTCAGCTTACCAGTTTGGGCAAGTACATCCTAAAGCGGGAGCATTGGGTAGTCAGGTTCACGGTTTATTTGAATCTCCTCCTTCAGAAGAGCTTAAACCCCTCCTACCTTATTTAGCTCTGGTTGAACGAGGTTCTAAACCCCGACTCTACTCTCCTCGAAATAACCTCCTTCCTCCAGGTGCTGGTATTGTCATTCGCAAACAAGCCTGGTTAGAAAGTGTGCCGGAAAAATTAACCTTAAGCGGAAGAATCAACGGTAAGTTTATTAGTGGTGAAGATTTAGAGCTACTATCCTACATTCAAAACAAAGGCTGGGATATTTGGTACAATCCAGCGATGGAATTGGATCATAAAATTCCCCCTTGGCGTTTAGAACGAGATTATTTAATTCAGATGTTTCGAGGAATTGGTCTGAGTCGATATGTTACTCGTACCTTAAAAGCTAAGGATTGGCAGAGGCTTTTGATTTATCCCCTTTATATGATCAATGATACTAGAAAGCTTTTAATGTTGCTACTGCGCTACCGCGATCGCGTCCAATCTGATATCGTTGCAACCTGTCAATTAGAAATTCTCCTCAATAGTTTGAGGAGTCCATTTTATTTGTGGATGCAAGGGTATTTTAATAAGACAATTGATAGGTCTAAAGTTTGAGAGATTCATTACTTATGACAGTAGATTTTACCATTGCAATTATTACTTATAATGGAGCCACAAGGATTCCAGAAGTTTTAGAGTGTTTATTGAAGCAAGAGATAAACTCTATCAACTGGGAAGTTTTAGTGGTTGACAACAATAGCGAAGATAACACTCGCGAAGTCGTTTTGCAATATGGGAAAACTTGGCGTACAGATAGTCAACTTCGTTATACATTTGAGAGTCGTCAAGGGGCAACTTATGCCCGATATCGTGCGGTAGCAGAAGCCAAGAGTAAAAGTTTAATCGGGTTTCTAGATGATGATAATTTACCGAAAGCAAATTGGGTTGCAGAAAGTGTTGATTTTGGCATAAAAAATCCTAATATTGGTGCGTATGGTGGAATCATTCATGCCCAACTGGATATCGATCCACCCAGTTATTTTCGCCAGATGAAAAACTATCTAACCATATGCAATCGCGGTTCTAAGCCTTTCCAATATAAACGTAGTAATAAGATTCGCAGAATTCCCCCTGCACCCGGTGTTGTGATTCGTAAAGAAGCTTGGCAAGAGGCGATGCCTGCTCCAGAAAAATTGTTAATTTCAGGACGAGATCCAAGGACAATGGCTGCGGGTGAAGATGCAGAAATGATGCTTTATATCCAAAATAGTTCCTGGGAAGTTTGGCATAATCCCAAAATGGAGATTTGGCATCATATCTATGCTCACCGCCTACAAGAAGACTATCTTCTTAAGTTAGCTAGAGGTTATGGTTTATCTAATCATTTAACTCGTTTAGCACGATATTATCCTTGGCAACGTCCCTGGTTGCAGTTGCTTCGACCTGCATACTTTATACGTGGTGGTTTAAGAGTAATGATGTTTTATTACAAAAATCGACATGATTTAGATCGCGACTTCTCTAAACAATGTGAGTTGCAATGCAAAATTGGCCAGATGTATAGTCCATTCTTAGAAATTTATACAAATTTGATCCATAAATAATGTTATGGCGAGAAACAAGCGTAAATTTGGATTGTATAGCAGAGAAAGAGTTGGTTAGAATGCTAAGTCATGGTTTGAGGCCATAGGCAATAGAAAATCTGCTAATTCTTCCTTGCTCTGCTATAGAAGAGAGAATCGCTATATGCCACACGATAACCTAGAAACTGAGTTTCTGGTGTATTGGGTGGAAACCCAGCTTCTTCTCACAGCTATCATCTACACGGTTTCCTGTTGAGCGGCTGCTTTGGGTTGTCCTTGGGGTTGGAACTGGAACAGAGAATAAACCACATTCCGGCGAATGGAAATCATCATCTCTAAGAATAGTTCATAGCCTTCACTCTTATACTCAATCAACGGGTCTTTTTGTCCATAACCGCGCAGTCCCACAGACTCTCGCAAGGCATCCATTTGTTGGAGATGTTCCCGCCAAAGGGTATCAATTTGCTGGAGAATAAAGAACCGTTCTGCTTGACGCATTAACCCCGCTTGAATTTGGTCTACTTCCGCTTCTTTCAAGTCGTAAGCAATGCGGACTTGTTCGTGCAAGAAGGTTTTCATCTCCGCAAAACTCAGGTCTTGGAGTTGTTGAGGTTGCAAGTCTCTGAGTAGATAGACAAACTCTTGGACTTTACTCACCAGTTGGCCCAAATCCCATTCTTCGGCGGGTAGTTCTGGGTTAACATAGGCTTCAACAATATCGTCCATAGTTCGTTCCGCATAGGCTATCACCTGTTCCTTCAAGTCTTGTCCTTCCAAGACGCGGCGACGCTCGGCATAAATGGCTCGGCGCTGGTTATTCATCACCTCGTCATATTCAAACACCTGCTTGCGGATATCGTAGTAGTAGGTTTCGACTTTCTTCTGCGCTCCTTCCAGGGAACGGGTGAGCATTCCTGACTCAATGGGCATATCTTCTTCCACTTTGAACATCCCCATCAGACCGGCAACGCGATCGCCCCCAAAAATCCGCAGCAAGTTATCCTGTAAGCTGAGGAAAAACTTCGTCGTTCCAGGGTCACCTTGACGACCCGCACGACCTCGGAGCTGATTATCAATACGTCGGGAATCATGGCGCTCTGTACCAATGACAAACAAACCACCGAGGTTAATCACCTCGTCATGTTCTTGGTCAGTCAATTCCTCATATTCCGAGCGAATGAGATTAAACACTTCCCGCAGCTTTTGAATCACCGAGTCATTGGTCGGCGCTTTTTCTGCGGCTACCGCTACCTTATCCTCAGCCGTCAATTCCGGTAAAGAGCGCTCCCCATACTCTGCTACGGCAAAATCAACAACTTCTTTCAATTTAGCTTGGGTACTCGCCGACAACTCCGTGGGGAAAATCTTCGGGGACACCTTCCAAGTTTTCACCTTCTTATCTAAACTAAACCCTTGGGCAGCCTTCCGTTTACCCGTACCCGCCACTTTCTGCACGCCCAAGCCATCCTCATCTTCCGGCTTCACAATTCGGGGCATAAAATACTCCCGCAACTTCAACCGGGCCATATAATCCGAGTTACCACCGAGTATAATATCTGTCCCCCGTCCTGCCATGTTCGTGGCAATGGTAACTCCCCCTTTGCGCCCGGCTTGCGCCACAATTTCCGATTCCCGCTCCACATTCTCCGGCTTCGCATTGAGTAACTGATGGGGCACACTCAACCCGCTCAACAGCTCTGACAAGACCTCCGACTTCTCCACACTCGTGGTTCCCACCAGAATCGGCCGACCTTCTTGGTAAAGTTCAGAACACTCTTGTGCTACTGCTTTCCACTTCGCTTCCTCTGTTTTATACACCACATCGGCCATGTCTTTACGCCCTGTCGGCCGGTTGGTGGGAACGATGGTCACCTCTAAGTTATAAATCTTCTCAAATTCTGCTTCCTCTGTTTTTGCTGTTCCCGTCATTCCCGATAACTTGGGATAGAGCAAAAAGAAATTCTGATAGGTAATGCTAGCCAAGGTTTGGGTTTCTGGCTGAATCTCCACATGCTCCTTCGCCTCAATGGCCTGATGTAGTCCATCACTCCAGCGACGACCCGGCATTACGCGACCGGTAAACTCATCCACAATGACAATTTCATCGTCCCGGACAATATAGTTAACATCCTTAATAAACAACTCCTTGGCCTTAATCGCATTAAATACAAAATGGGCCCAAGGGTCATCTGGGTTAAATAAGTCGGCAACTTGTAAAAATTCTTCAGAGGCAATATACCCGTCATCGGTTAACAGTACATTACGGGCCTTTTCATCGACTTCATAATGGCCATTACCACTTTCCTCATCTAAGGCAACTAAACCTTGGGCCAGTTGAGCCGCTCTAATATATTTTTCACTGGGCCGGTCTACTTGACCTGAAATAATCAGAGGAGTTCGTGCTTCATCAACTAAGACCGAATCTACTTCGTCAATAATGCAGAAATTAAACGGCCGCTGCACCACTTCAGCCATGGAAGAAGCCATATTATCGCGCAGATAATCAAATCCGACTTCGGAGTTAGTCGCGTAGGTAATATCACAGTTATAGTTTTTGCGGCGTTCTGAGGGGGGCATATTCTGTTGAATCAAGCCCACGCTTAATCCCAGGAATCGATGGACTTGCCCCATCCATTCTGCGTCCCGACGGGCCAGGTAGTCGTTGACGGTAATAACATGAACTCCTTTTCCGGTGAGGGCGTTTAAGTAAGCTGGAAGCGTAGCCACCAGGGTTTTTCCTTCCCCGGTTTTCATTTCTGCAATCTGGCCATCGTGGAGGACCATCCCCCCAATCATTTGTACATCGTAGTGGCGCATCCCCAAGACGCGCTTGCCAGCTTCGCGCACAACGGCGAATGCTTCGGGAAGGATGTCATCAAGTAAGTCTTTTTGAGCTTGCTCAGAACCCGCTTTTTCCAAACTTTGCTTAAATTCTGCGGTTTTGCCCCTCAATTCGTCGTCCGATAGACCTTGAATGTCTTCTTCGTAGAGGCTGATGTCAGAAACGAAGGGCTGATATTTTTTGAGTTTGCGGGTGTTGGGATCACCAAACAGGTTTTTCAGCATAATCGATGTACTCTACCAGACACTTTGAGGGTAATTAAAAACTTCTCCTCATGGTATCACCTCTAAGATGGGTAATGGGTAATAGGTGATGGGTAATCACCGTATCCCGGGATTCCTATCTTCCTTATCCGCGCTAGGGCATAGGGATATTACATGCCTTTAAAGCCAACGGAGCGGTCTAGTCCAGAAGCGGATAGGGGTTTGGGAGAAGGGGGAGGAGAGAGACGATTAAGGCCGATTTGGTTGATAATGATGGCGATCGCAATGACTGAGCCGCCGATATACTGGCCGAAGGTGGGAACTTCTCTGACAATGAGATAGGCAAAGACTATCGCAGCTAGGGGACTGAAGGCATTCACGAGGGAGACTTCGGACGCATTGCTGAGTTTGAGGCCTTTGAGCCAAAAAAATTGTCCGCCAACCACGATGATGGCACTGTAGATTAACATCCATTGCCAAATTACAGGGGCAAAAACATCGGTAAAATGAGACCAACCAAAGAGTTTGACTACGATCATGAAGAAAATTAGGGTTCCTAGGGTGGTGCGATAGAGGCTAAAAAAACCGAGAGAAATGTGTTGTAGGGTAATTTTACTGATTATAGTTGCGATCGCCGTGGCTACCGCTCCAGCAATCACTAACAATTCTCCAACTCCAATCTCGAATGTTGCCATTTCCACCATGGAATCTGAAGCAGGCGCAATGAGTACGGTTAACCCAACTCCGATAAAGCCCAGGATAGCCCCAGCAATCACCCAAAGATTGACTCGTTCTTTGAGAAATAGAACAGATAAGGCTAACGTCAGTGGCGGTTCAATTCTGCCAATCAAGATTACATTACTGACGCTGGTTTGATCTAGAGCCGAAAATATCAGGGCTGGTCCTAATGCTCCTGATAATAGGGCAATCAGGCTTAAGAATCCCCAATCTTTGCTCTTCAGTTTTTTCCAGGGATGGGTCTGGATTTCTTGACGATAGAGCAGAACTAAAATAATCAATGCCCAAATATTGCCGACCAATAAGACATTACAAAAAGAGATAGGATTTCGACCGTTAATCAGGTGTTGTTCTCCTAAGTTGATGATTTGGCGGGTGACTGAACTGGAGGCAGCAAAAATCAGGGTTGCTAAGATTAAATAAATGCGTCCTGGAAGGCGATTGAGGAGATTCATAGGGAATGGGGAATGGGGTGAGGGTTGCCCTGTCGATCCTATGTTAGCGTCACTAGAATAAATTTTCTCTAAGTCATACCCATTTGGGATTTTTACTTTTTAATTTTTAATTGATCAATTGTAGTCCTAACTACCAAATATCAGTTTGATGTTCGCTAAGGTTTTAAGATAACTTAGACTTAGGGATAGGCTAGGCTGCCTATGCGTTTAGAGCAATTACAAGCATTTTTATCCGTTGCTAGAACTGGAAACTTTCAACAGGCAGCCCATGAGTGTGGGGTCACTCAATCAACGATTAGCCGACAAATTCAAGGATTAGAGGCAGATCTGGGAATGGCTTTATTTCATCGTTCTTCGATCGCCAAATTGACAGTGGGTGGAGCCGCTCTACTTCCCCATGCTCGACGCATTTGCCAAGAATGGCAAACGGCTCAACAGGAAATCTCGGAACTCTTAGCAGGAAAGCAACAGGAACTGTGTGTTGCAGCCATTCCTTCCCTTTGTTCGTATGGTTTACCCCTCGTTTTACAGCGATTTTGTTGGTCTCATCCAGATGTTCAGTTACGAGTAACAGCTTTAGGGAGCGATCGCGCCTTGAAAGTGCTTAAAGATGGTTTAGTAGACTTAGCGCTCGTTATGCAAAATCGTTTTTTAACCACTAGTGCTGAGTTAGTGGTCGATCCCCTCTTTGAAGAAACTATTGCTGTGTTAATGGCAGCCGATCATCCTTTATGTCAAGAACAAGGGTTATCTTGGGAAGCGATTTCCCACTATCCGCAAGTGCTATTTAAGGATGGATATGGAATGCAACGACTGGTTCATGAGCAGTTTAGCAAACACAATCTTCACTATCGAGTCGTTTTAGAACTGAATACCTTAGACGCTTTTCGAGGTGTGATTCGCCAAGGAGAATTCCTGGCTATTTTACCTGAATCAGCAATAAGATTAGCCTGTGAAGATCCCGGCGTGATTTCCTGTCCCCTACAACCGAGTGTTCATGATGGGGGAAAACCTCTAACGCGTAATGTGGTGTTAGTCACCACTAAAGATCGGCTGCAAATTCCCCCTATTGAAAAGTTTCGTACCTTAGCCCTAGAATGTATTCCGCCTCAATTTGCTCGACAAGCGACAATCGCAAGTGGAAGATAAATTAGGTAATCGGTAATAGGGAATAAATTATGAGTCATTCTTTCCGAGAACTGTTAAAAAAAGTAGGGAGTGGCCCCCATACTGGAAAACTACTCACTCGCACAGAGTCGGCGCAAGCCGCACGACAGATGCTACTTCAAGAAGCCACACCTGCTCAAATTGGTGCATTTATGATTGCTCACCGAATGAGACGACCGACACCAGAAGAGTTAGCTGGAATTTTGGATACTTATGACGAGTTGGGTCAAAAATTAAGTCCACGTCAGGACGGAGAAAAGGTAGTGGTTCTGGGAATTCCCTACGATGGGCGATCGCGCTTAGTTCCAGTCAATATCATTACCGTCCTCATGCTCAACACCGTGGGTATCCCCGTGATTCTCCATGGAGGAACTCGGATGCCCAGTAAATATGGCATTCCCCTGATTGAGCTGTGGAAAGGCTTAGGCGTAAATTGGGAATCACTTTCCCTAGATCAAACTCAGGAGATTTTTAACCAAACGGGTTTAGGATTTGTTTATCTACCTCAGCATTTTCCGAGAGCTGATAGTTTAGTTTCATTCCGGGAAGAAATTGGTAAACGGCCGCCTTTCGCAACCATTGAACTGATGTGGTGTCCCTATTCTGGGCCCGTTCATCTAATGACTGGGTACGTGCATCCTCCGACAGAAACCCTATTTAAAAAAACTTTGGCTCTACGTGGGATTGAGCAACTGACGACCATCAAAGGCTTAGAAGGAAGTTGCGATCTCCCTCTGTCTCGGACTGCTATTACCGGACTCAGTGGCGATCGCTCTGTTGAGATTTCAGGGACTGAGAAGCCAGAAATTGCTCTCGAACGCTTCTGTATAAACTGTCGAGACTATGGATTGACTCCATCCGACCTGTCCTTAGAATCAGAAGAGATGGCGATCGCTTCCCTAAATGCCATTTTAGACCATCAGCCCACCCCTCTCTTAAACTCTGCAATCTGGAATGGTGGATTTTATCTCTGGCGCTGTGGGTATTGTGATAGCGTAGAGACGGGTTTATCCATGGCGAAAGATCTCCTCTCTGGAGACCAGATCGCTAAAACTCTGGATAACCTGCGTAAACGGGTCAATCCTTAAGCCATAATCCTATTCTTTATGATTCGGTTTCTCTATGAAAAAGATAGTTGTTGCCCTAGATTTTTCTGACCAAACCTCTGAAATTCTCGCCCATGCTCAGACTTTTGCCCAAATCTTCCAGAGCAAGCTATGGCTCATTCATGTGGCCGATCCAGAACCAGAATTTATCGGTATGTCCACCGGACCTCAAGATCAAAGAGACCGTCTGGCCGAAATCTACAAAAATGAACATCATCACATTCAAGAAGAAGCTAAATTGCTACGGGATCAAGGATTTGAGACAGTGGGGTTATTAGTTCAAGGCCAGACTGTGCCAGCCTTGTTAAAAGAGGCAGAAAAATTAGGCGCTGATTTAATTATTGTCGGTTCCCATGGGCGCAGTGGTCTGCAAAAATTTCTCTTAGGGAGTGTGAGCCAGGAAATTTTGCCTAAAGCTCCCTGTCCAGTTTTAGTGATTCCTCCCAAGGAAGAACTTGCACAGTAAGTTTTGAGAAAATTTTGGGAAATATCAATGCTCAAGTGGTTTAGGGTGAGTGAGGAGCAAATTGCCCAAATTCTGGATCGGGTGCGCTCAGAGTTACCAACGACAGAAGCACTACTGATTGGGAAACCGCAAACGGGGAAAAGTTCGATCGTACGGGGACTAACAGGGATTTCTGCGGAAATAGTCGGTCAAGGTTTCCGTCCCCATACCCAACATACCGAGCGCTATGCTTATCCTTCGGAAGATTTACCCCTACTGATTTTTACAGATACAGTGGGGTTGGGGGATGTCGAGCAGGATACGGAGCAGATTATTGAAGAGTTGGCCCAGGAGTTGGAAGGGGAGGCAGTTGGCGCAAAAGTATTGATTTTAACCGTTAAGATTAATGATTTTGCCACAGATAGTCTGCGTCAAGTGGTGCAAAAACTGCGTCAAAAGTATCCTCAAGTTCCGTGTTTATTGGCAATTACCTGTTTGCATGAGCTGTATCCTCTGGATGTGGAGAATCACCCACCCTATCCTCCACAGTTTGAGTCTTTACAACGGGCAGCTTCTGCCATTGAAGAGGGATTTAAGGGCGATCGCTCCCTGGAACCGGATCGGGTGATTTTGATTGATTTTACCCTTGAGGAAGATGGGTATACGCCGGTATTTTATGGTCTGGAACAATTGCGGGATACTCTGGGGGATTTGCTACCAGAAGCTGAGTCTCGCGCTATTTATCAGCTTTTGGATCAGGGGGTGGGTAAGCAGTTAGGAAACCTCTATCGGGACGTAGGACGGCGATATATTGCTGCATTTTCAGTTATGGCGGCAACGGCTGCGGCGGTTCCTTTGCCCTTTGCGACGATGCCGGTGTTAACGGCATTGCAAGCGTCGATGGTGGGCGTATTGGGTAAACTTTATGGCCAAACCTTGAGCGTGTCTCAGGCGGGAGGACTGGTGAGTGCGATCGCCGGTGGATTTGTGGCCCAAGCCATTGGCCGAGAGTTGGTGAAGTTTATTCCAGGCTTTGGTAGTGCGATCGCCGCATCTTGGGCTGCCGCTTATACGTTTGCATTAGGGGAAACGGCTTGTGTGTATTTTGGCGATTTAATGGGTGGCAAAAAACCCGATCCCAGTAAGATTCAGTTGGTCATGCGCGAAGCGTTTCAAGGAGCAAAGGAACGGTTTAAGAATAATTAATCATTAACAGTCCCTATTCCCCAACATGAAGCATGGCATCATAGTCAATTAACCGGACTTGAGATTACCCATTACCGCGCGAAGCGCTGTATAGAATTCGCCCATAAAAACCCCTCTCAAAATAGAGAGGGGAATTATTCAAGGGGGCAAGATCATTAGACTCGATTCAAGGGAGATCCTATTTAATGATCAATTTACCTTGCATTCCTGCACCGCGATGGGGTTCGCAATAGAAGGTGTAGCTTCCCAATGCCTGATCGCCAGGGATTTCAGTAGTGTAGCTGTCACCCGTTTTAAACAGAAGTTGCTTCTGAGAGAGTTTAGGTTGTCCTTCAACTACAGCGTTGTGAGGGCCAAGCTTGTTATTGATCCAAGTAATGGTATCTCCAGGAGAGGCTTCAATATTACTGGGAACAAAGGACAACATACCGTTATCAGCACCCATTTTTACTTCAATGGTCTCTGCCGCGGCTGGTGCGAGGTTGATGCCAACACTCAGAAGGATGGCGATCGCCACACAAACAAGAGTTCGAGCTAAAGCTTTCATAGATTTCATCTCAAAGACGATTTAACTTAAGGATTTCTTAATTTTCTATTGTACGATACTCCGGCCACTTTTGCAGATCGCACCTTGTTATCCATACACTGCTTTGCTCTCTGCGTGGGGGAGAGGGAAGATATAGCACTTTGCTTGCGTTATGGCTGTATCTGTAGTAGGGGCGAAAAATTTTTCGCCCCTACTACTATGTCTTACTGTTAATCGAATCAACTACATGCACCAAAGCCTGTTCCCTAGCACAAAGCACTATAATCGACGTAAAAATTCCAGAGGCAACCCATCTGTATCCGCAATAAATGTTACTTCATAAACGCGATCGCCAATCATTTGTTGCATCGGCGCTAATAAAACCTTGAGGGGAGATAGATGGGGAGAAGCCGTTACTTTTGCTTGTAAATCCTGCAACCAACTCGGTAAATCCGAAGCCGAATCCGTTAAATCAAACGACAGATGATAATATCCCGTATAGTGTTCATCCCCAAAGGCATCGGCGGCTGGACGGGGTTGAGGAATCTGGATTAACTCGATCCGTCCCCCTAACCCTTCCAGCCAACAGGCTAACGTCATACCTGTAGTAAAGCGCTCCGTCACCTCAAATCCCAGGATCTCATAAAAGGCGATCGCCTCATGAATATTACCCGTGCGAATCGAAACATGGTGCATGAGACTTCTACTTACTCAAACAAACGGAAATAAGGATAACGTACTGGTGCGCCCGGTTCCTTCTCCAAATCAAAATTAATCACTTCCCAGCACGGTTCCTCCGACGGGTCGGGACTAAATTCAACCGGCAATCCATATAATTTAGGGGGTTGGGTATCTTTACTATTGCGCCAAGTCGAATTGCGCTCTAAATAAGAATAAATTAAATCCTGATAGCGGCGAGCAATAATAATCCTAGTCGCCCGATATCCCTGAGTGTAAAGCCGGTCTAAACCCTCATGGATCTCAAAGCGAATGCCATCTGGATGGGTATGTTGTCGATACCATTGGTCTTTCCAGAGTCGCCAATGACGGCCAGACTGGATATGGAGTAGCTCTTTAGTTTTCGGATCGGATTCAAACGCGCCATGACGAGGACAAAGATAGGTATCCGTCAACGTCAACGCTGGAATGGTTTGACGACAGTGAGGACACTGTATCTCTGGCCCGAAAACGGGATATTGAAACACAGGGTTGATCATGGAGCGTTTTTTTTGACAGAAGAAATCGCACTTGTGTCAAGGATTGTAACACATGGCAGGTTATAGCGCTTTGTGCTGGGAACAGGGAACAGGCAATAGGGAATGGGTCAACTCAGCATATCTATATATAATCAATACTTGTTCTGTCGTTGTCAGTTGAGTAAACATCCCATATGAGTCCTTCTGAAACCCCGTTTCCCACCTACTGGGAACTCCCCGATACTTCCCCAGCAGCCTTTATTGCCTCGAATGCTACCCTAGTCGGTAACGTTCAATTAGGCTTAGGCTCTAGTGTTTGGTATGGCGCAGTGCTTCGGGGCGATGTGGAACGGATTGATATTGGAGACTATACTAATATCCAAGATGGAGCTATTTTACACGGAGATCCAGGTAAACCTACGATTCTAGAAGACTATGTTACTGTGGGCCATCGAGCTGTCATTCATAGTGCTACCATCGGCCGAGGATCTTTAATTGGTATTGGGGCCATTATTCTGGATGGCGTAACCGTGGGTGAAGGCTCTATTGTCGGTGCAGGAGCAGTGGTAACTAAAGATGTCGCGCCCTTTTCTCTGGTGGTGGGAATGCCTGCGAAGCGATCGCGAGAACTCTCGAAAGAGCAAGCTGATGATTTAATTAAACATGCCCAGAAATATTATCAGTTAGCCCTAGTTCACGCCAACAAAGGAACAGATATCGGATTTACTGCCCCTGAATAGTCCACTGAAGCCATGCTTGCCAAAAGACATAAATCGCCAATAGTGCCAACAGTAGACGAAAGCAAAATGTAATCACTTGATCGTCCAATTTGGGCAAAAATCGGGTACTGATTTGTGCCCCCACTAATCCCCCGGTTCCCAATAAAATTCCAGCTAAGGGAACCACATTATTTTGCAGTGCATGACCGATACAAGCGGATAGGGAGGTGAGGACAATCACCCCTAAACTGATGCGAACGGCATCTTTAATGGTTTCGCCGAGCCATAAAATTTGTAAGGGAACCATAATGACTCCTCCTCCTACGCCTAAAAATCCCGCCATAACTCCGGCGATCGATCCGGTAATCATTCTCGCAAAGGTGGGATTAAACTTGGGTTTCTCAATGGTGAGTTGGTTTTGGGTAATGTTCTTGCGGACTTGCACTAAGTAGAGGTTGAGCAGTAGGAGAAGGCCGAACGAAAATAGGAGGAGATGGGAGGGAATGCGATCGGCAAAAATACTCCCGAATTGAGCAGTAATAATTGCGGGTAATCCTAAGAGTAAGACTTGAGATAATTTTAAATAACCCATGCGCCAGTTTTGCACGGTTCCCGAACTGGCAGTAATTAAAATGGAGAGGCTACTGGTGGCAACAGATTCTACGGGGGAATACCCTAATGTCGTTAATAGGGGCACTAAAACCGTTCCCCCACCAATGCCTAAAAAACCGGCTAGAATTCCGGCAAAGAGTCCTCCACTGGCTAAGAAAATAATTTGAATGGATGTCATACTGGAAAACCTTGAGGAAGCATCTTCAGGGGAAATAGGCCATGAACCCCTTTTTGTGGTCGGTTCACGACTTGGGTAATCCGAAAAGAAGCGGCTAAACTACAGAGAACATAGGCTTCTTCTGGGGTGAGACCTGTGCAGTATACCAGCACCTGAATCATCTGTTCCAAGGCCTGTTCTAAGGCTTCGTCTAGGGTAGAGGCAAATCCCATGGTAATCAGGTCAGTTGGGGTTTGCGCAAGGGGGACGGGAAGGGGAAAGTTTTGATGGAGAATCACTTGAAGGGTTCCATTCATGGAGGTTTCAATGGCGGTGACGTTAACTTCGCCATCCCCTTGAGCTGCGTGACCATCGCCAACCGAGAGTAAGGCCCCAGGGACTTGGACGGGCAGAAATAGCCTCGCTCCAGCTTGCAATTCTCGATTGTCTATATTACCACCAAATGTGCCTGGAGGAATGGAAGAATGGGGTTCTGAGGGGGGAGCAACGGCTAAAATACCAAAAAAGGGCTGAAGAGGAATTTTCAGGTCTGGATGACCGGGAAAGTGGGCGGTTTGTTGGTCGAGGTCTAGGGGAATAAAGCGCAGCGCTGGATCGGGGAACTGTTGGGGTAAGGCACCCCAACCGGCACGAATGGCATTAAAACCGACGGGTAGACTGGGGGTAATGCGTTCTAGACGGATTTCTAGGATGTTGCCAGGTTGAGCGTTTTGGATGTAGATGGGGCCGGTAAGCAGGTGGGGGCCGGGGCCAATTTTGCGCTCAGGAGGGAGATGGTGACAGATGTTGAGCAGTTCTGGAGGGAAGAAGGCTTGGGGAGCGCGATCTCGTTCCTTACTCAGATAAAATCCAGTATAGGTCTCGATGTGAATGCGATCGCCCCCCTCCACCGTAAGCACTGGCGGAATTTTATCCGAAAATCCCCCCAAATGTACTGTCTCGCAAGTCGCTTTTAAGAAATGTTCTTTCATGAGTTTAGGGAATAGGCTATTTCCTCAATTTTTCATCCCTACTTTTATGAGACATTTACCGTAACTTTTTGTCCAGTTGCGGCAGATCTCTCGGCAGCGCAAGCCACTTTTAGTGCGTATAAACTAGACTGGGGATTGACATAGAGTTCTGTCCCTTCCGTTAAATAATCTAAGACTTGGCGAGTATCTTGAGCAAAGAGTCCTCTGCGAGTGCCTACGGGAATTTCTGTCGTTTTATCGAGTTGAATTAAGGCACCTCGATCGCCTTCAAATATCAGAGTGCCTTGGTGCCCATGGGCTTCAAGTTTCCGTTCGGGATGCCAAAAGACATCCCCTTTACCATAAATAATATCGGCAATTGTACCACAGGTAAAGTGGAGTTGAGCCGTACAAAAACAGCCGTGGTAATAGTCTGAATGTTCCGGCCAATAGCGGTTTTGGGCGTAAACTGTTTCCACTGTTCCTAATGCATCGGTGAAACGGTGGATACAAGAAAGAGATGCGACTAAAGGAAATCCAAAGCCCTCTTTTTGATAATTCCAGCGCTGGGGTGCAGGATGTTTAGGGGCGATTTTGCTATAGCGCAGATAACTAATTTCTCCGAGTTGGGGTAGGGTTTGTTTAAAGGCTTGATGGAGTCCACCTAAAATTTCGATATGCTCAATATGCAGAAGTTTGTGTTGGGTTTTCGAGAGTATCCAGAGGCTTTGGGCTTCCTCAAAGTTAAGCGCTAGGGGATATTCAACGACGACGTGCTTTTGAGCGGTTAAGGCGGCTTTGGCGATCGCCCCATGGTCTCGATTAATTGTACTAATAATGACTAGATCCAATTCATCAAGATCGACTAATTCTTGCCAAGACTCTAGCATCCTTGCGCCATATTTTTGGGCAAACTCAGCCGTTTTCTGGGGATTATACCCCACGACCGCCATCAGGCGACTACGGGAGTCAGCGTGTAAGGTTTCTGCCCTCAGACGAGCCGCAAACCCCGTACCAATTAGACCAACCTTGAGATCAGTTTCCAATGGTTTCCCCCATCAATTCATACTTTCCACATAGCCCAAAAATGCCTTCACCGCCTCATTCGGTGGACTTTTATAGACATAGAATAAGTCGCGCGTATAGGGATAACTGGAAAATCCAGGTAACACCCCATCAATAGCCAACGCTCTCACCGTACTCTGACTAACAATTTGATCGGCTGTAGCGTAACCAATGCCATCTTCAGCTAATGCCCGTAGCATGGGAGTGGTAGCATCTCGGTCTAAAGTCGTAATATTCGGGGTTGTACCGAAATTCTCCCCTTGTAGTGCTAACAATTGAAACGTCTGACGGGTTCCACTGATTGTAGGTCGGTTAATCACTCGAATTTGGCGATTTGCCCCCCCAACTTCTGACCAATTGGTAATTTTTCCTTGGAAGATGTCCTTCACCTGTTGAGCCGTCAAGCCAGCAGAGAAAGGATTACTATTGCTAACGGCGATCGCAATTTGATCCCTCGCCACTGGAAACGCCATTAACCCCTCCTCCATCTCTTGGGACGACACAGGACGAGACACCGCCGCCACATCCAACTGTTCCATCAATACCCCTTGAATCCCCTTATCTGAACCATTCGCCTGAGTGACGACCGTGGTATTGGAAAATTGCCCTTCAAAGCCCTTTTTCAGGGTTTGATTCAGCGTCACCATACTGGTACTCCCATCAATACGAATCACCGTACCTCCTGGAACAGATATCGGTTTGACAAACTGAGGGGCTTGGCTATTATCGACAGTGGGTTGAGCAGGAGTTGATACTCGATCCTCTATTTCCAAATTTTCCCCAGGAGATGAAGGGGGTTGGCGCAAGAAAAACCAATAGCCTCCTCCAGTTCCCAAGATCACAAACAGGATAATGAACAAAAATGGAGATGGGTCGCGATTTTGAGCCATAATCTCGGTTAGCCAGGAACTTGAGCTAATGTGCCAATATTCTCTAACGCTAACCCCGGACACGTCCGTTTGACTAGGCCGGTCAACACATTACCCGGGCCAAGCTCAATCACTTTTTCAATCCCTTCTTCCACGAGCTTTAAGCAAGTTTCTCGCCACCGCACTGAACCGGTCATTTGCTCAAGTAAACGAGTTTTGAGAGTATTGGCATCAGTAGTGGGGGAAGGATCGACATTGGACAGAACGGGAACTTTCGCTGTCGCAAAGGATATGGTTTCCAGAAATGCTCTAAATTTTGGCGCAGCCGCATCCATAAAGGGGGAATGGAATGCACCAGAAACGGGTAAGGGAATGGCTTTTCTGAGCTTAATTTGAGCAATAACCCGATCGACGGCTTCCGGTTTCCCAGAAATCACCACTTGTTTAGCACTATTGTCATTGGCTAAGACCACATCTGGCGTTTTTTCTAGCACCTCCTGGAGTTGATTGAAGTCGAATCCAATCAAGGCAGCCATTTTACCCCCTGAAGCATTCTCCATCAGTTCCGCCCGGTGCTTAACCAATTGCAGTCCTGTAACGAAATCAAAGACTCCAGCCGCATACAGGGCAACATATTCACCCAAACTATGGCCAGCGACCAGATGGGGGGAGTGTCCTTTTTCTTGTAGCAGGTCAATCAGAATAGTCTCAATGACATACAGACAAGGTTGAGTATAAAGAGTGCGAGATAAGGTTTCTGCTTGACTTTGACAGAGGTCTAAAACTGACCATCCTAAAATTTGTTCGGCTTGAACAAAACGATCTTGTGCAATTTTGGTATCTTTAAGGTCGATACCCATACCTGTTTTTTGCGATCCTTGTCCGGGAAATAACCAAGCTGTTTTTGTCATAGATTAGTAGTTAGTAATGGATAAAGAGTAATAGGGAATAGGTCATGGGTAATGGGTCATCTCCGCTTTCTCCTATTGCCTATTCCCTATTGATTAATGTCCCCAGCGAAAGATTGCCGATCCCCAGGTTAGTCCTGCACCAAATCCAGAAGCGGCAATCAAATCGCCAGGTTTAATTTGCCCAGCGCGAACGGCTTCATCAAGTACCAGGGGAATGGAGGCAGCGGAGGTATTGCCGTAGTTAGCTAAATTACTCAGGACTTTGCGATCGGGAATATTGAGCCGTTTAGCCACAGCATCAAGAATGCGTTGATTGGCTTGATGGAGGATCAGCCAATCAACTTCATCGCTGCCGATTTGGGCATGAAAGAGGGCTTTTTCAATGACTTCAGGAACTCGTTGTACAGCAAAGCGATAGACTTCTTTGCCATTCATGCTGATAAATTGATAGGTTCCTTGACCGACGGTGAGATTAGGAAGGATTTCCTCATATTTGGGTTGGTAGGCTAGTTGCAGACAGTTATTTTGGCTGCCATCACTTTTGAGTTCAAATCCGAGAAGCCGATCTTCTGGATTGGCTTCCATGACAACAGCTCCTGCACCATCACCAAATAAAACGCAAGTGGTGCGATCGCTCCAATTGACCCATCGAGAGAGCAGATCTGCCCCAATGACCAACACTTTCTGGTAAGCTCCCGTCCGGATATATTGCCCCGCCGTCACCAATGCAAAGAGGAACCCAGAGCAAGCAGCGGTTAAGTCAAAAGCGACTGCTTGATGGGCCCCTAATGCGGCTTGGATTTGACTGGCATTGCCAAATAAATCATCGGGGGTTGAAGTAGCCAGGATAATCAAATCGAGATCGGCAGGGGAAAGTCCTGCTTGCTCTAAGGCTTGAAGTCCTGCTTGGGTGGCGATCGCCGTTAACGACTCCCCCTCTCCAGCCACACGACGATTTTTAATTCCCGTCCGAGTAGTAATCCACTCATCTGAAGTTTCGACTCTCTGGGATAGGCCCTGATTCGTCAGTTTCGCTCCAGGGGTAGCTGAACCACTACCGGTTATTGCAATGCCCATAGGTTTCATATCTGTTGTTTATTTTTTCAAGGAAACAATCCTGGCTTGTATAGCAACCACCCAGGCAGTTAGCACAGACTTACTGTTACCTAACGTAGGTTTATTGCCTATTGCTCGAGGGCGAGGCGCTATATATCCAAGTTATCCCTCACTCTCCTGGTTTGCTGAAACTGTGCCTAAGTTGGCTACCGTTTTTTGGTATTGTCCTCGGAGTCGGTCTAAGACGCGATTATCCACCGCTTCTTTACCTAAACGCACTGCATTAAAAATGGTTGGGGCTTGGGCAGAGCCATGGCTAATGATACAAACTCCTGCGACTCCCAACAGTAATGCTCCTCCATGTTCAGCATGATCTAAGCGTTGCTTGATCCGTCTGAGATTGGGTTTGAGGATCGCTGTACCGATTTGGCCGTGAAGACCTTGGGGCAACTCTTCTCGCACAATCTGTAACATGACGCTCCCGACTGCTTCCGCAAATTTGAGCAACACATTACCAGCAAAGCCATCACAAACAATCACATCATACTGACCCGATAGGACATCGCGACCTTCTGCATTGCCAATGAACGGAATCAGAGGATTTTCATCTAATAACTGGTGAGTACGAATGGCTAAGTCATTTCCTTTGCAGGATTCTTCTCCAATGTTTAATAGTCCCACTTTGGGCTGGTCGATTCCCAAAACGTACTGACTATAAACTGTACCCATGAGGGCAAATTGTTCTAAAAATTGGGGGCGACAATCGACATTCGCCCCAACATCTAAAATCAGAACGGATTTATCAGCCATCAGGGTGGGAAACATTGCCCCGATCGCCGGACGGTCAATCCCTGGTAAGCGACCTAACCGCAGCAGGGCTGCTGCCATGGCTGCCCCAGAATGACCGGCCGATACCACTGCATCCGCTCTATTTTCTTTTACTAAATTCATCGCCACACTGATGGAGGCATTTTTCTTGCGTCTGAGAGCAACCAGAGGTTCCTCATTCATGGAAATCACGCCTTCGGAAGGGACAATTTCCAGTTGGTGTGATTGGGTGTGCTTGCCGATTGATTCTTCAATCCGATCGGGATCGCCCACCAACAGGATATGGACATCGAGTTCCTCTTTTGCCCTTAGCGCTCCTGTGACAATTTCATCGGGGGCGTAATCCCCACCCATTGCGTCTATTGCGATTCTTGCCGGAGTTGATCCCATTGCTCGCCAGTGATAAAAGCCTTACAAATTCTACCAAATCGTTTCACCCCAGAGATCGCCTTCTGAAAGCAATCGCTTAATTTTCTGGGGCTATTCCTCTGCTCCTGCCTCCAGAATACGTTGGAATAAATACCCTGTTCCCCTAGCCGTGAGGATTAATTCGGGGTTACTGGGGTCTTCTTCTAACTTGGCTCGCAGTCGCGAAATATGAACATCGACTACGCGAGTGTCCACATGGCGTTCTGGGGTATATCCCCATACTTCCTGTAGAATCTCGGAGCGGGAGAAGGGTTCTCCTGAACGACTCACCAAGAGTTCTAGAAGGCTAAATTCCATCCCAGTGAGGCGAATGCGTTCGTCTCCTTTATAAACTTGTCGTTTATTGGTATCGATGCGGATATTGCTCACCTGGATCACGCCGGAGCTAGGAATGCCAGAGGTGCTGGTTTTATCGACCCGGCGGAGAACTGAACGAATGCGAGCTTCAAGTTCTTTGGGAGAAAAGGGTTTAACCACATAATCATCGGCTCCCAATTCTAGCCCCGTAATGCGATCGGCCACATCTCCGAGGGCGGTTAACATGATGATCGGCACATCTGATTCTTTACGGAGTTCTTGGCAGACTCCATAACCATCGAGCTTGGGCATCATCACATCTAAAACCACCAAATCCGGCAGGATATGGCGAAAGGTTTCTAGGGCTTCTTCCCCATCACCAGCCGTGACGACATCGTACCCGATCATTGATAATCGGGTTTCTAAGATGCGTCGGATACTGGCTTCGTCATCAACAACCAGAATTTTTTCTTTGTCCAAGTGCCGTAACTCTCCTTGACCTCTGAATTCTGCTGCAAAAGTTTTATCTTAACTTGTCTTAACACTACGATATTATGTGGTTGGGCTTTTGAGCAATAAGGAATGGGGAATAGGGAATAGATATTGGGTAACAAGTTAAGCAAACGAGAGAGTGACTGACTCAATTCCTGCCTTTTCGTTTCGGCAAATTGTCGGAGCGATCGCCCTGTGTCCATGGCTGTTGACCAATTGTACAGGCGATCGCATAGAGAAGAACCATCCGAGGTAATCTCCCCATGTTCCCATGACATACCTAGAAATATTGGCGCAATTTCAACACCTTCATTACCTCTCGGCGCACTCGTTCATACAATGGCATCGTGCCAACGGGAATTTCGGCATAGAATTCACCATTGACCAATCCCTGCTGGTCTAAATTATCCACGGTTGCTGTTAAAACCAATTGCTTCGTTTGTTGAGAAGAATCGGGTTGCGCCGCTTTTTTCATATTGCTCACATCTACTGTTTCAATCTCATAACCCGGTTGCGTTGGTTTTAATATCACTTGCGCCGATCCTTCTTTCAGGATCAGTTGAATTAAATCTGCTTCTGCTTGATCGACAAAAATTCTCGCCTCTAGTCGATCCATTTGCACAATTTCCATAATTAGATCCTGGCGTTCTAACCATTTTCCCTTATTATCTGATAGGTTTTCAGCAAAAACAGTTCCTTCATGCTCGGCTTCAATAATTTGGTTTTTTGACTGTTGCTCTTGTAAAGTGGCGATGGTTTCTTGACGGATCTCGACGATCTCTGATTGAGCTAACTTTTCTTGTTCGGCAGATTGCAATTCCTGAATTACGGTCGATAAACGCTCTTCTTCCATTCTCAAATCATCTTCAATTCTCTCCAGGGAGCGCTCTAGCTTCTGACCAATCGCGGCAATTTCTGCACGTTTAGACAACTGATGAGTGGTCAATTCTTCAATTCTAGCGTCATTCATGGCTGACTCTTCTTGCAGCATCTGGATTCTTTCTTCAAGATCGTGTTGATAATTTCTAGAAAGTGCTTTTTCTTCAATAGCTTGTCGTGCATCATCAATTTGTTGTTGCAAACGTTCCATTCGCCGATCGCGATGATCGATTGCCTTCTCTAATCCTCCAATCTGTCGATCCATCGCTTCAATTTCATGGGTGATACTTTGAATTTCTGGAGGCGGCGAACTGCTTGACAATCGATTCACATCTTGCCGAGCGTCTTCCACTTGCCGCTGTATCGCTCTCACTCGCTGCTCTGCTTCGCTTTGTTGAGCTACTAAAATAAAAATCCTTTCACGGGCAGAGGTTAACTTTGCTTTTTCTTCTTTTAGTTTAATTTGTTCGGCTAGAATCTCTTCTTTCAAATCTTGACTTTGAACTTCAGCCAAAGTGTCTCCAGCTTTGACTTCATCTTCATGTTGAACCAGGAAATTAACGAGTCTTCCGGGTTCTTCTAGATAAACCGGGTGGATATTCTCTTGTAAAGGGGTGAGTTTCCCTTCTCCGCGCACTGAGATCGGAACTTCCAGTTGTGAGAGCCAAAAGCCACCGCCTAAGACGACGGATAAAAAGAAAATTCTGCCCCAGTTGATGCCAGGTTTTTCGGGAACAGGCATGGATTCTTGGGCAGGCATTTCTGGAGATTTCGGTGCAGATGGGGCAGAGGATTTGATTTTATTGGGAGGAACAGCTTTTAAGGAAGGGTGTTGGCGTTCAGGGGTGCTAGTCATCGTAGATACCCAAAATAAAAGAACGGCAGGATTAAAGCAACATTCAGGAAATGATGCAGAAGATGATTAGTCTCTAGGGCAGAAATAGTAAACAGCCCAAATTGCGAGTAACAATAAGGCGGTGATGGGCATATTCGTAAAACTCCAGGTGAAAATACGCCAAAAGAGAAATCCAAATACAAACCAGATGTAGAGTAAGCTAAATGGGGCGTAAAGGGCTAAAATCCACAGATCTTTTATGGGTTCGCGGATGGGTTTGCCGGTGAAAAAGTTAATGTATAATCCAAAGGCGCGACCTCTTAAGTTGTTAATGCCGGTGGCAGCAACAGCGAGATAATAGCCATCAAATTTGGCAACGGGGTTCAGATTGAGGGCGAGGGTAAAGAGGGCGGCAGCCATGAGGAGAAAACTGGTTTGATGTAACCAGATGCCGTCGGTGGAAAAATGCCAGATCCAAAATCCGATCGCCGCTAAAATGAATTGCACTAAGATTCCAACTCCGACTACCAACAACCGTTTCGATCGCGGCAAACAGTAACTATCGCTAGTATTGGTATAGGCTGCGGGAATCAGCATCATGAACAATAGACCTATTTCGGGCACGATTCCTCGATAATGTTTGAGGGTGAAGGCATGACCAAATTCGTGTAGGGTGACGACACAGGCGCTACAGAGAATAAAGGGCAACATCAACGAACTACCATAGGCACTCACCAGTTGTTGCCCTTGAAATACAATGATGTCCCGATGGTAGAGTCCCAGGGAAGCAGAAAAACTGAGAAATACTAAGAGGAGAACGGCGGCAGGTTGGGAGAAGAGCCAGCGTATTTTGTCGATATGGGCGTTGAGGAAGCGATTGGGGTTAAAAAGCGGAATTCGGAAAAAGAGCAGTTGTAGGGGGGTAAATTTGCCTCTACGGGATTTTGCTGGTTCGGTTCCTACTAACATACCGGTGGCGGCCAGCATTTGCAACAGACCTTTGAGATGATCGGGGGGAATGCAAAATTCTTGGATAATGGCTTGGGGCGATCGCACGCCAATCTGTTCAATAATGATTTTATCTTGGGTCCCCACTTGCAGAAACGTCACATTTTCTGGGTTTCGCAGTACCCAATAGTCTCGGTGTTCAATCCACTCCAGACAGGGTTTGAGTTGGGAACCCCCAGGAGGAGGTTCAGGTATTTCGGTTGCTTCGACTCCATCAAAAGTCAAGATTCCCAAACCGATCAATTTTTCGAGCAGTTGCCCTGCAAAGTTGGGGTCAAGTGTGCCTTCAAACTCATCTTGGCAAGCTTTTTGGATACTCTCTAGGCTAAATTGTCCGGTAAAGTAGCGCAGAGCATAACCTTCTTCTGGTGGAAACAGGAACTGTTGTCCCGATGCTTTAAGGATGACTTGGTTGGAGTCTTTAACTTTACCGAGTTTCCAATATTGTCCCAAGTTCGGACAAATCAGGGTATCGCTTTGAGAAAGTGGGGGGGATGATTCGGAGTTCATCTTCTTGGGTAGACGCGATGGATAGATAAAAGAAGGAGAACTGAGTTCTCCTTCGAGAGGATAGCGGCAGGATTGAGTAATTTTCTCCCTCCTATAGGGTTCTCAGTTTTTGGAGGCGGTTTTTATGCAAAATCCCGAAAACTGTAATATTTCTTCACAGAGTGGAGGTTGAAGTGGACATTTTGGCGATCGCCCCAGAGTGAGTGCCAACACGAACAGCGATGGGAATTTCAGGTATGATCTAAAGTCTTAGTGAACTAAAATCTAGATATGCTCAAGAATGATAAGTGGATAGCAGAACAAGCCCAGAAGGGAATGATTGACCCGTTTGAGCCTTCATTAATTCGGGCCATTGAAGGCGATCCGGGATTGGTCAGAAAAGTATTAAGTTATGGCGCTTCTTCCTATGGGTATGATATCCGATTAAGTCCCAAAGAATTCCTCATCTTTAAGCACATTCCCGGTACAGTTGTCGATCCGAAAAATTTTAATCCCGACAACCTTGAATCGGTTCCCCTGCACCAGGATGAACAGGGCGACTTTTTCATTATTCCTGCCCATAGCTATGGCTTAGGTGTTGCCCTAGAGCGTCTAGAGATTCCACCCAATATCACGGTTATTTGTTTGGGTAAATCAACGTATGCTAGATGCTCTATTATTCTTAATGCGACTCCCGCAGAAGCCTGTTGGCGAGGTCATCTGACCTTAGAATTGTCCAATTCTTCCAGTGCCGACTGTCGGGTTTATGCCAATGAAGGGATTGCCCAATTGTTGTTTTTTGAAGGAGAACCCTGTAACGTCACTTATGAAGACCGATTGGGTAAGTATCAAGATCAAACCCATCAAGTGGTTTTACCGAAAGTGTAAATGATCTGATGTCAGGAGAATTTACTACCATAAGTCCTTGCGAATTTATTCGTTCGGCAAGGGACTGTGGTGTTCACTTCTCCTGTCAAGGAACTATAGCTGTTCTTTGGATCTGCGATCGAGCGATAAAATTTATCCCGATTTTAATCTTTAGCCTCTCAAGGACATCGATAGTGGCACAATGGAGAATAAACAATGATTGCTATACAAACTGAGGTCTTATGACGATTCTTCCTCAACTGCAACCTGCTTTAGCCCAAGGACGGGCGCTGAAAGTGATTAGTGGGTTAATGAATTTTGATGCCGATCGCACAGCTATGGTGGTTAAGGCTGCCGATCGCGGAGGGGCGACATTTGTGGATATTGCAGCCGATCCGAATTTGGTGCGTCTTTGCCGCACTTTAACTGACCTACCCCTGTGTGTTTCTGCCGTGGAGCCGCAGAAATTTGTGGCGGCAGTGGACGCGGGAGCGGATTTGATTGAGATTGGGAATTTTGATGCGTTCTATGCCCAAGGACGGCGATTTGAGGCGGATGAGGTGTTGGTACTGACTCAGGAAGTGCGATCGCTGCTTCCGGATATTATGCTCTCGGTGACAGTTCCCCATATTTTACCGTTGGATGAACAGGTACAGTTAGCTGGAGCGCTGGTTACTGAAGGGGCAGATGTGATTCAAACGGAAGGCGGAACCAGCAGTCAACCCACCCATTCCGGCACATTGGGATTAATTGAAAAAGCAGCTCCTACATTGGCGGCTGCTTATGAAATTTCCCGTGGGGTCGAGGTTCCGGTCTTATGTGCTTCTGGCTTATCTAATGTTACTGCACCAATGGCGATCGCCTCTGGCGCTCAAGGCATTGGGGTGGGTTCGGCAATCAACCGGTTAGATAATGAAGTAGCTATGGTTGCTGGGGTACGTTCTCTGGTAGAAGCATTGAATTCGGCGATCGTTGTGCGCTCCTAATTCACTCTGGATAAAGCCTTGAGAGGCAAGGGGTTGACGAGTTACTCTCAGCCCCTTGTTAAGGGCAAATGCATAGAGAACGGGTTTTAGGCGATCGCGAATTCCATAAACTTTCGAGTCTCTGGAGCATGAAATAGTTTATTCTAGAAACATAAGAGTGCATTTTTTTGATGTAACATCCATTATGCCCCAATCCCCTTCAATGTGATATTTGGTGTTTGATTGGTAAAACACATCAATATTGCCATAATCTAACGATCCTGTAGCATCAGTAAAAGGATGTATGTTTTTTTTAACCCATATAATATCCTCAATCCCTGAAAATTCTAGCCATGCTTGACGATAACAATACTGTTCTTCAATCTTCGGCTCTTGATAGTGTGGATGTTCTTCTGTCAAGACAACATCCAATACAAAACGCAATAGAGTAGGTTCTTCGACAATCTCTAATACATAACTATCTTCTAGATATACATTCTCCAAACCTGGCAGTTTGTAATATTCTAGTTGCTGCATATATAATCCCTCTCAAGTTATAGGTCGTAGTCAATGGGTGTGTGATTACCCGGTGATTTTCGAGTTACAGGGTTTCCAGATGCATCTATTCTTTGTCCAGTTGAATCTCTTAAAGCTACATGAGGATTTTCACTGCCAGGAGTGCGCGAACTACCTCTTTTAATAGTAACTCGTTCAACTCCATTATCATCTATGTATTTAACTGGTCCGTTGGGTGTTTGTGTTTTTTTCCAGCCTCGATCTTGTGCCCAACGAGCAATTTCACTTGCCTTGGGCGTAGTACCAGACTTAAATGGATTATCAACACGCTTTGCGATATCTGTACCTTTATCAACAGTTTTAGCAATATCACTAGCTTTATCTGTAGCCTTAGCAATATCACTAGCTTTATCAATTGCTTTAGCTGCTTTAGCTGCTGTTCCGACTCCTTTACCTCCTGGAACAGTATTCAATGCTCTCTGCCACCATGCTAACTTCTCACCTGTTAGTATATCTCTACCTACCACTGCTTCTAGCAAGCCTTTTGCATAGCCAATAGGTGAAAAATCAAGCATTAAGCTCAACCCTAAAGCAATCAGGGCGGCAACTAAAGCAGCAGATTTAGATTGCTGATAACAATCTTGAAGTCCGCTACAGTTATCCGCATATCCTGGTTGTACATACAACAGGAAACAGCAAGCTACAACCAGAAAACATATTTTCTTTATCATGAGTTTGAATCCTCCAACACGGTAGACTGAGGATTAGGGATTAGCAGTGAAAATACGATAATACCAACCAATGTTGAAATTATAATTGAGATGAAAGAATTTCCTCTCCACATAGCATCTATAATTATTAATGCTAACCAATAACTCAATCCTGTCGCTCCAATTAATCGTAATATGACAGGAATATAATTCATTAAGTTAGACCATTTCAGTAAGATCTTTGGAGTCTTTTCTCGTAACAACAGGACTCCAGCCATAGATGCTGCTAGAACAATTGCCTCAAACCAATTCGATAACATTCCTGAAAGCATCGCTGTAGAAGCAACTGCTTTTAGTAAGACAACAATTACAGTGGGTAATGAAATATGCTCATTTTCAAGACGCAAAATATCATCTCGAAGTTGCTCTGCTTGTTCTGTGATTTGTGTATCAAATGAGCTTTTATATTCTAGGAATATTCTGAAAGCACCTAGAATTGCGGCAAATAATGCCAGGATATGCCCATTTTCTTGAAGTGGTTGTATTGCTTGTATTGGTGGTGTCCTACCTTGCCAGGTATACACAGGACGAATTAGAATAGGTACTGCTTGCGTCCAAACAAATACTAAACCACTCTGAATTAATGCTTGAAGGAATGCTTCTACACCTAAACCAAGCACTCCAAATTGTTTTAAGCGAGGGACGGTTTGCAAGCGCAGTCCCTGAGCAGCTAAGGGAATTGATATGAGCAGGATTGATAACAGACCATAGGAAAGTAACAAGGGAATTTTAACTAAGAGAAAAGTCTGTATGATATCACTTCTAGTTGGATGTTGAAATAGAAAAAAATCGCCGACAGCATACCCAAAAAGCAAACAACTCCCTAATCCTGCACCTAAACTAGAAATTGCCATTAGGATGGCCATAATAGCAATCGAATAGGTAAAGGTATTTCCTGGCGTAAAATGCAACCACCCTATTAAGAATCCCAAGATGAGTGAAATGGGGTGAGCATAAGCTGCAAGTTTTTTCCAGTGATTGAGATAAATGCCATCTGCTAAAACAACTGAACTGAAAATAGAAATTTTACTTCCCCATAAGGGGAGTCTATGCCACCAAATATTTCTGAGCTTTTCTTCCATCACTTCACCTATTGTTAATGTTTAACCAGCGATTGCATAGGAGTCCTAAAACAGCCCCATAAACAATATGCCCTGACATTGAAATTAATGTAAATTCTCTCATTACTGCATCTAAATTAAGCCATGTGGGATAAATAGTAAACATGGCAATCTCTAACGCCATAGCCCAAACAATTCCCCATTTCCAGTTTCGATTACCAAAAAAGAAACAGTAAGCAACTCCAAATAAGACTCCATTCAGAACGTGATAGAGGATGCCAGAAATAATGATTGTCGTTTCAGGAGCATTAGAACCGACAATCAGTTCGCCAAATACAGGTAATGCCTTAAATGGATCTAATGGAATATTGAATAACCTGACTATCAATTCCCTGGAAACATCATAAGCTATTGTAGCAATAGCTCCTGCCACTACACCTGTTATAGCTTTTGCTTGGATGATCTTACGCTCTTGATGGGAGGAACGAGACCATTTTGAGATGCTGAGAAATCCAGCAAATATTCCCAGACAAATAAGTATTATTGGCAAGGATGCATTAGTGACGATCGAGATGACTAATGCTGCACCACTTGCCATAGAAGCAGTCCCTAGAATCAAGTGCGGTTTTGGATACTTTGTATGTCCCATTAGTATTACCTAACACTAATCATATTATTCGATCGAATTATGGGGATTTAAGGATGGGTATAATTCAAGAAGACATCGGCTTGACGCTCTTGGGCATCACCATAACTGGCTATAGCGACCGATTCTAAGGGGTCAAAGAGGGGCTTGGTTGCCAATTCTACTAGCCTTAACAGGGGAATTTGACGTTCGAGGGGTTTTTGAGCCGATCGCCAATTGATAAAGAAATAGCCCTGGTTAACTTCTGGTAAAGGGGCGATACTGGCTTGAAACAGGGCATCGGTTGCCAGGGAATTGCCTGTACTTTTGGCTTTCAGTACCCGATCCATGGCAGCAATAGACGAGGTAATAATCTCATACTGGTTCAGTGTGGTATGCACTCCTTGCACTTTGGCTTTTAATACCCGACTTTTAGCGGTTTCTTCTCCATCGGTTATCGGATCGGCGATTAATTGTGTCCAAGCGACGAGGGTTTGATCGTCTAACTGAAATGAGCCAATACTAAAGCCTTGCTGGTTAAGAATGCGATCCAAACGATCGCTTAAACTCTCTCCCGTGTTTTCGCGAATCACAATCCAATCTAAATCCTTTTCTGCTTCATCAGGTAACAAGGCGATCGCATATTCTCCTTCAATCGCATCAAGAATATCGGCTTGCACATCCAATTTCCATTGTTTCCCCCAGTCGAGCAAGGGCTGGCGAATAATCTCGGAAATGTTGCCATAACCAGCAGTTTCTGTTTGCATTTGTTGCCAAAACTGACGCAAATTCACCCCATTGATCGCTAAATAACTGCTGGAGGGGAGATAGGCTAATAAGGACGAGGAATTTAAGGGCGCTTCTGCTCCTTCAAGCAACGCTGGATCGGTGGGTAACCAGTGGGTTTGGGCTAAAACTCCTTCCGGTTGCAACTGCACCGCCATTCCCAAGGCTTGATACAGGGGATGATTGACTTGTATGCCCAACTTTTGCGCTAACCTGGGAAGATTGAGCCAGGAGATCGCCTCCTTCTTCTCGCTATTGAGTTCTTGTAACTCTTGATAGTCTGGGGTTGCGCCTAAACTCAGTTCGGCAACTTGTACATTATTGATGGCTTCTTTGAGAACTTTAGAATAATTGGCTAATAATACAAACCGTGACCCCACAACCGTTGTAGAAATGCGGTTCTCTTCTTGGCTATAAATTAATTGTGTGCCTTTGTAGGGTTCAAAGACTAAATCTTGGCCGGCGATCGCCTCTCGCTGCCAATAGACTTCTAATAATTCCTGGGAAAGCTGGGCATTTTTCGTCGGTAACACCACCAAATAACCGGGTTGTTGTCCATTCTCCCCTTGGCGATCGACATCCGTACTCGTCATCGCCCAAATTCCACCCCCATCGAGCCAAGGCTGAATATCCTGTTTATAGTCCAATCCAGTATTATCGAGGAGAGTATTTTGTAGGAGTTTGTCTGGCCGATCTAATCCTTTTATCTGCGATAACACCTGCTCCGGTTTCTGGGATAATGACACCACTACAGGCGCTTGTTTAGAGATAAAGCGAGCCGTTTCCAACGCTTCCACTGCCGACAAATCTCCCGAAACCGGAGATCGCGCACATCCACTTAACCAGAATACCAATCCACAGGCGACCAGCGTAGATACTTTTAATATTGTTTTACCCCATTGGGCGATCGGGGCTAGATTCATGATTCCCTCACCCTTACCATTCGATGAGCCAAGCCCCATCATACTATATAGGGCACTGCCCTGGTAATGGGTAATCGGTCATGGGTAATGGGACGTAATTTTTAATTTCTCATTGATTCAGTGGCGATCGCCAAACGAATCCCTTGAATGGTTCTGAGGCGATCCATCACTTCGATCACTCGTTTATGGGCGATCGCTTCATCAGCTTTGATCACCACTAACTGGGTTGATTTCCCTTGCATCAACTGAACCACCCTTGCCTCCAGTTGCTCTAAAGGAATCATCGTTTCATCTAAGCCTATCTTGCCTTGGGCATTAATCGAAACAGTAATGCGCTCTTGCCGTTGAACTTCTCCCGTTCCTGCTTCCGGCAAATTAACCGGTAACCCCTCATTACGGGTTAAAAACAGCGTCCCAATCATGAAAAACGTCAAAATTGAGAAGATCACATCAATCATCGGCAAGATGTTGATTTGAGGCGGCAGATCGGGATCGTCATCAACTAAACGCATGAATTACAGTCTAGGTCAATTACCACTCCTAGTGTAATGCACGTAAAACTAGGGAAGCCAATCAAGCTTAGGTTGTTGTTTTCACCCATCCTCGCTTAATTGCATGACGCAAACGAGTGATCATATCTAACTCTTCTGCTGCCAGCCTAGAGGAGGTAGCCGAGGATTCTAAGCGATGATACTCATCTGAACTAATGAAACCTGTGCTATAAATTCTAGAGACTTTTTCTACTAAATCTTCTTCACCAAACAGATTAATACCAGATGAATCTAAGAAAGTCATGATTCTCTCTCCTGAGAACTCTTGGAGAAAAATTTAACACAATGGTCAGCCTTTAATCAGGGCTTTTAATAAACTTTTAATCAGTGTGAAAACAACTCTCTTTTTTTATTTACAATCCTTTGTCTAATGCAACATGCCTTAGAAATAAATTCAAATTTCATGGTGATTCGAGAGAAAACTTCATATTTGTTTACTAATATTAATAATATTCTCTGATTTGTGAAAGCAGTCTATTTTATCCTTGACGACGAATTGAGAATTCATCGAACTTAACCACATTAGAATCTGGCTCGCGGGTATCAAAGAAATAGCTACTGACGGTTGCTGTTTCCGTATCTAGAATACTAAATACTGTTATATTATTACTAGCAATATAGGGTAAGAGTTGGTTGTTTTCTCTGAGTGGTGCTAGGCTAGGAATCATCGGCTCTAAGCCATTCGGATCGCCTACAGGCGAATATTCAGGTTGATAAGCAGGGGGCACATAACGGCGAGATTCACCCCTATACGCCCCATAAGTATTGCCGACATTAGATGTTTCTAAAAAGTTCATGCCTCTCGGGCTAACAAACCGGTTCCATAGATGGGAATGACCATATAAGACGAGGTCAACATTTGCTTCTTCTAATAAGGGGATTACATCTCGGATAATATAATCCTTTTCTTTCGGATACTCGTAGCGAATGACTAAGGGATTCCCATCCCGATCGCGATCAATAATTTGCACCGGATCGGTATAAGCAGGCACAATATTTTCTCCCACAGAATGGGGCGGATGATGGAACATGACAATTTTATATTTTGCCCTTTGAAATTCCGGCGAATTTAGTTCTGTTTTCAACCATTCATACTGGGGACTCCCCGGAGTTATGGGTTCAAAAATATGTTGCCCGTAGCCCCAATTTTGGGGTTGATCTAAGTCTCGATCGCGTTCTCGAAAGCGTCCTTGAGTATTGGCTGATAAATTCGGCGATCGCCACATATTCGTAATTTGGGGAACCACCAGCCGAATATCGCCAAAGCTGATGGCATAATATCGCCCATTCCCTGGACTTTTGGGTAAACTAAAAATCTGTTCGTAGGTATCGCTATTGAAGCTATGGTCTTTAATCCAATCTTCTTTGATGTTCGCATCGCCACTGGGATTAATCCGATCGGCTTGCTGTTCATAATCCGCTTGCGCTGCTTGGCGAGGATAGGAACCATCAAATTGGTTATTTAATCCCTGTTCCTCAGACCATTGTCCCATGATTTCATGATTACCCAAAGCGGAAAATAGGGGGGCATTTTGGATTAAAGCAGCTCCTGTATAGGTCGTTCTTGTTCCCTCTTTTTCTAGGTCATGATTTGCCCGTCCTTGCAGGACTGGAAAAAAGGCATTTCCTCGTTTATCATCAAACCACTCGGAAGCCCGATCCGGAATACTAACCAAATCTCCAGCAAAGAAAATCGCATCAACTGAGCCGATGGTTTCGCCAACTTTCTGAATATTTGCCGCAGTCATGGGCTTAAGCTGGTGGTCTGATGTGAGTAAAATTTTTAATGGCATTCCCGATTGGGGAGTGGGGGCTAAGGTGAAGTGATCGCTGCGAATTTCCTGACCATTATCATGGAAACTAATCGCTTCATAGGGCAACTTTTTCCCAGGCATTAAGCCCGTAATTTCCCCTTCATGTCGCCAAATATCTCGAAGTACCGGAAACTCTCCTTGCTCCCCAAGCAAAGTTTCGTCAATATGGGAGATTTTATCCTCACGGGTGCGCGATAACTTCGTCGTTTTTGCCTTCACTTGACGCTCTAACTTTTCCCCATAAACCACCCAATGCTCAGTTCCCGGAAATGGGGTAAACCAAACCACCTGCACCGTACTTTCAGTGGGGAATTGTAAAAACGGATCGGTAAGCAGATATGCAGGAAACATAGAAAAAGGAGGAGAGATAAATGGACCACTAAGCCAACCAAAAGCGATTAGCACCAACGTGCTAATCAGCAGAATTATACCGTTATTCCACCGCCGACTTCGACCCATAGGTTCAAAACCCAAATTTTAATGTTTAGTTAACTACCCGATCGCCCAACCGAAATTGTACAATCTTAGTAATCTCATCTAGCGCTTGTTCTCGCTCTGCTTGCCGACTGTAATTTAATCGTTCTTCAAAAGCCTTTAAAATTTTATCTTGGGTTTGTCCTTTCACTGCCATAATAAAGGGAAAACCAAACTTATCCTGATAAGCTTGATTCAAAGATATAAACCGATCATACTGTTGGCGACTCAAGCGATCCAAACCTGCACCCGCTTGTTCGGCGATCGAATCTGGAGCCATTTTTACTCGACTCCCCAAATCAGGATGCGCTTGAATTAACGCCATTTTTTCCGCATCACTCAACTCCAGCATTTGGGAGATGAAGCTTTGATGAAGATGTTCCGTATCTCGAAATGGCCTCTTTTTCCAAGTTTGAGCTGCAAGAGTTGGCGTATCTTCAAAGACACTACCCAAAGCTTCCACAAAATGCTCTTGACTCATTTGATTAATTTGCGCGATCGTATAGGTCATTAGCTAATCGTGAAAACTTAAGACTATGTACATTTTTTTAACTCACAAGTAGAAAAGTGGAACCCGGTTTTCCCTATTCCCTAATTAACTTCCCCGATAAGTCGTATAAGACCAAGGAGACACCAACAAAGGTACATGATAATGACTATGGGGATTAGATACTCCAAACTGGATGGGAACCTGATCCAAGAAGACCGGCTCTGGTAAATTTCCGATCGCACGCTGAAAATAATCACCGACAAAAAAAACTAATTCGTAAGTGCCAACTTCCAACTCGCCCTCTTCCAATAAAGGAACATGGGTTCGGCCTTGCTCATTGGTTTTCGTCTGTTTGAGCAGGGTTTTAATCGGCGACTTGCGATCGACTGCCCATAACTCCAATGCCATTCCCACAGCAGGAGAACCTTGCGCCGTATCTAATACATGAGTTGTTAATTGACCAACCATATCCTCATCCTGACTCCATTTCCTAGGTTACTCAATCTTCCGTTCATTTTGCCTTCCTCCGTTAAGATAAACAAGGAGAGCAATCTACACAGCGTAAGAGAATGGCTTCTAAAACTCGCGTTCAAGGTAGTCGGAAACCCTGGGATTTCAATCGATTGATTGACACTCTAAACACCTTTGAAGTGTTTCCGATTCTCAGTAGTCTTCAGCGTGGGTTACGAACCCTCACCGGACAACCTCAACCGCCAAAAGGACAAACTATGGGTACAATTCTAGTTGTTGGAGCCACGGGTGGAGTCGGAAAACGGGTCATTCGCCGTTTAGTCGAACGTAAGATACCCGTCCGCGCTCTGGTGCGTGATACCAAGCGAGCAGAATCTATTTTAGGTCAAGGAATTGAATTATTTGAAGCGGATTTAACCCTTTCCGAAACCCTGAAACCGGAAATGATGCAAGATGTCATTTCTGTTATTTGCTGTTCGGGTACTCGCGTGCAACCCGTCGAGGGCGATACCCCCAACCGTGAGAAGTATTATCAAGGGGTAAAGTTCTATCTGCCGGAAGTGGTAGATAGTCCAGAAATGGTGGAATATAATGGCATGAAAAATCTGATCCGCAGGGTAGCCCCCTACCTAAGTCGGGCGGATGAACGGATGATTTTCGATTTTACCAATCCTTCATCAAGTTTGAAGACCACTTGGGGAGTGATTGATGATGTGGTGATGGGGGGAGTGAGTTCGAGCGAACTACGCATTACTCCGAACTATGGTTTATTTACGGGCGAAGTTTCTACTGCTAACTCTGGAGGATTTGTTTCCATTCGCACAAAGAACTTTGAACCCTGTCTGAATTTAGCTGGATATGAAGGGATTAGTCTGCGAGTACAAGGGGATGGTAAGCGTTATAAGTTTATTCTCCGCAATGAGGCTCGATGGGATGGGATCAGTTATTGCTATTCCTTTGATACCCTCAATAATACTTGGATGACGGTGGATATTCCGTTTGATCGCCTGATTCCCATTTTTCGCGCTAAAACCTTGCCGAGTGCCCCGCCATTTGACCCCAGTCAGACCTATGCTATTCAACTGATGCTCAGTAAATTTGAGTATGATGGAGGTCTCAATCCTCAGTTTTCTCCAGGACGCTTTGGTCTAGAAATTGGCTCCATCCGCGCCTATGGAGGGCCGAATTTACCGAAATTTGTGCAGATTAGTTCCGCAGGAGTGACTCGTCCAGGAAGACCGGGTTTAAATCTGGATGAGGAACCGCCAGCCGTGAGACTCAACGATCAACTCGGTGGCATTTTAACCTGGAAGTTGCGAGGTGAGGATGCGATTCGAGAAAGTGGGATTCCCTATACGATTATTCGTCCCTGTGCCTTAACTGAAGCACCAGGGGGCAATGGTTTAGAAGTGGCTCAAGGGGATAATATTCGTGGTCAAGTCAGTCGTGAGGATATTTCTGAATTGTCTATTCAGATATTATCCCAACCCCAAGCCTGTAATTTAACGTTTGAGGTAAGAGCAAAAGAGGGTGAGCAAATGCAGGATTGGGATCAAGTGTTGGTTGGTTTAAGTTGAGGGGAGATGGGAATTTGAATGATAAATTCGGTTCCCTTTCCTGGAGTAGAGTGGCATAGAATTTGACCCATGTGGGTTTCAGTAATAATTTGATGACTAATCGCTAAACCCATTCCGGTTCCTTGACCGATGGCTTTGGTGGTGAAGAAGGGGTTAAAAATATGGGGTTGGACGGTTTCAGGAATACCTCTGCCATTATCGGAGATCGTGATTTGTATCCAGTCGGAGTTCACTGTAGTGGTGGAGACAATAATCTGAGAACTTTGAGGGTTAGGTAGTTCTTCTAGGGCATCTATAGCATTAGCGAGAATATTCATAAATACTTGGTTGAGCTGTCCTGGATAGCACTCTATTACAGACAACTTGCCATAATTTCGGGTGACTTGGATTTCTGGGCGATCGGGTTGCTCTTTGAGGCGATGCTGTAGGATCATTAGGGTGCTATCAATGCCTTCATGGATATCGACTTCCTTAACGTCAGCTTGATCCATGCGGGAGAATGTACGTAAAGATAAAACAATTTCACAAATACGCTCTGTGCCAATTTTGATGGATTTTAAAATTTTGGGTAAATCTTCCTCCACAAATTCTAAATCATGGTGATTAATATAGTCTTGAATCACGTCTTGAGGGTCGGAATCGTATTCTTGATACAGATGAATCATCCCTAACAAGTCTTGAAAATATTCTTCAATATGACTTAAGTTTCCGTAAATGAAGCTAACAGGATTATTGATTTCATGGGCTACTCCAGCAACCAAATGACCCAAACTCGACATTTTTTCAGCTTGGATCAGTTGGGCTTGGGTGCGTTTGAGTTTGGATAAAGTTTCTTCTAATTGGCGCTTTTGCGCGACTTCTTCTTGGGAGTTTTTCAATTCGACGATCACTTGTCGAAGTAAAGATTCTTTTTTTTCATTGGTTTCTTCTAACTCTAGACAGTTCTTCTCGGATCGCTCTAATTTCTTGCGTAAAATTCGGTTTTCTTTTTCCAGTCGCGCGATTTTTTCTCCCATATCTAGGGTGTCTAGAGTTTGCGACATGATGTTATTCTTCTCCCAAGAGCAAGGCAATAAATGTTTCATTATGAAAATAGGATGTACCGTGTTGTTCTAATGGAGCAATCTCTCCATTCGTATAAAAACCACAGGATACTAAGGTTTGTTTCAGACACTGTTGAGTTAAATTATACTCTTCAAGGGTACGACTGCCTAGGATTTGTCGCCGACTAGCACAGGAAAAGAAGAGTATTGTACTCGGTTGGCTTCCAGGATAGTTCTGGATCGCTTGTTGCATGGAGGCTTGAGAGGCTAGGAGAATGCGATCGCGGGTTGTTTCTGTAATTTGTACGATTGCCTGTTCTGGAATATCGCCAAAGAAGGTTACGCTTCCCAATGTCGGATTGTAGGAGCCACTCGGCGCTCGCATGTAAGAATACTGCCGTGTGGGATCAAACACCATCAGGGGGTATTCAGAGGACGGAGGATGTTCTCCTAAATAGCGGTAATAAAAGTCTAAGGCACGATGATGGTCAATTTCATAAACTACATTGTCTTCGACTTTGGTGACTTGACCGACTGTACCAATCGGGTTCCAACCGCTGGCTAATCCATGGGACAAGAGTAGATGTCCGGAAAAGACTAAAATGGGGATGGCATCGCTATAAACTTCATTTTTATAAAACTGATAACTTTGCTTAAAGCGCCATTGATCGGCAGTGAGTCCTCCAAAAATAGGGACTTTACCTAATAATTGATTGAGACAATCAACTAATTTAACGGCACTGACGGATGTGAGACCTTCAGGTAAAGTAATACAGAGTTTAATGGGTTGGGTCAGATCGGTTGTTGCTTGGGCGATCGCCTCTTCTAGTGCTCTATGGAAATCCTGTGAGATTCTCCGACCGATTCCAGCCCGGATTTGTAAGCGATCAGAGCAAAATAATATTAGAACCAGGGAATCTTGTTGAAACCCTAGAACTGAAGACATTTCTCCATCAGTTGTGCCTCCAATTAATTCGATTTCTGGATAAATAGATACAATTTTCTGTACAATTTCGGCATGATCGAAATCAATCGCCGCTAACAGAATTCCTGCTTGCGGCAAGTCTCCGGATAAGGCTCGATCGCATTGATTGAGAATCTCTACAATAGCGGACTCTGAGTCTGGATCATTGCTATGGCCGACTACTGTTTTAAACATAGATTTATTCCTAAAGAAAGTTTACATTTAATACTACAACCTTGGCAGCATGACTGAGGGAGCGATCGCTGAAATATTTCTTTGCTAGTACAATAGATTACAGATCTAGTGAATGAGAATCAGTTTAAATGACTAGAGCGCTCCTTTAATTTAATGATGAATTCTTAATATTTCGGTCAAGTCTTGACAAGCGCGATTGGCTTCTAACCAAAAAGCACACCAGAAGATAAAAAGAACGATGAAGGGTAAGGGAATAAACAGGAGGGTTTCTAGACCAACATCTTCTGAGAACAACGCAGCAAATAGAAATAAGAGTGAAGCGCTACCCCAAGATGAACCCCAAAAGAGGAGAAAAATACTAACGATAGGATGTAGACTCAAGGTAATATGAACTGCTGTTCCATTGGGTAAAGATTCAAATCGTCCTCGAACTTGAGGTAAAAAAGAATTGCGATAGTGAATGACTCGCCGAATTTTAAAGCCATCTTCGGAAATCGTACCGCAATAGGGAGCATGATTAGGAGGAACTCGCCATTGCCAGATCTTGGGGGCTTCAATATGAGGCTCTAGGTAACGGATAACTTCGGCTACAGAGGCTGAAGTTTCCAGGGTAATGCGATCGTAAGGTAAAATTCTCATAAGGACGACCATCCAGCTTAAAATGAAATATATTCAAAAGTAGATCACACCACAAAAATTGATGAGTCCAGAGTACTGAAATAATGAGCGGTTAGACTATTGGGCCAATCTGATCGAAAGATGTAAAGTTAGGGAACTGTCGTAAAAAACTGGGTTTTTAACTCCCAAAGATTCATTTCATCAATTGGACTTTAGGCGGGTAAGTGACCTGTTTTCGCGTAAAGTAGACAACCTTCCTGACTAAAAGGTGAATGACTGCTACCAACAGGAGACCTTAACCAAGTCCCTTTGGGATACTTGCCATACTCATCTTCCCAGACTCCATCCAAAACCAACACTTCTGAGCTACTTGAATGGGTATAGTGAGGATAATGTGTTAGAGCTTCCCACTTCATGAGAAAGACTTGTTCTGTATGAAAGCAACGTAGGGGCATCATTTGTAAACCGGAAACTTCTCCTGGTTGCCAAGATGCCTGGTTGGTATCGATGCAGACGTGGTTTTGGTCTTTAGGGGACATTTGGCAGAGTTTAACAAAGATAGTACAGCCCTCTTGACATTTTTGTAATACTTTTGTAGCATAAAGATGGGCCAAGGGAAAAAGAGCCTGAAATCTCTATCTCAAGCTATGTATATTGAAAACTAAAGAAATCCGTTTTATGGGGTTGTAGCTCAGTTGGTCTAGAGCGCCTGTCTGTCGAACAGGAAGTCACGGGTTCAAATCCCGTCAGCCTCGTTAGCAGTGTAGCTTAATGGTTAAAGCCCCAAGCTCATAACTTGGTCGATGTGGGTTCAAGTCCCACCACTGCCACCAAATGTAGGGATAGTGTAACGGTAACATCCTAGTCTCCAAAACTAGAATTTGAGGTTCAAATCCTTATCCCTACGCCAAATGGCCCCATCGTCTAGCGGCCAAGGACGTTCGACTTTCTATCGAAAAACACGGGTTCGAGTCCCGTTGGGGCTATAGGACTTTGCGCTGGTCATGAGTAATGTGGGGGTGTTGTCAGTTATCCCAGCATGATGCTTTGCTCTGTGGTGTAATGGCAACATCTCGCACTTTGAATGCGAAGATTCCAGGTTCAAGTCCTGGCGGAGCAGTCAATTAATTTTTCGGTTGGGTGGTTGGCAGAGCGGTAGATGCATCCGGCTTTTAACCAGAATCAGATAGGTTCAACTCCTACACTACCCCCCAAATCCTACTATAGACAAATAGGAAGAGGCGATCGCTATTGTCCTAAGATCGGAGTCAGGTAGCTGACTAGGAAAACTAAACCGTTATCTGGCTCTACAAGAGTTACTCATGTTGAGGATACCTAAATATGGATATTCAAATTAAGTTGTTTGACGATCTTCCTTTACTAAACGAAGTTCTGGACAACGGACTTTATCAAACCGTTTATGAATGTTTTTCAACTCCTCCATTTAATGAAAATGTTGTCCGTGAAAACGTTGAGTTTTATTTTCAAAAATATGTTCAATTTGGTAGTTTGCATCTTGCCTACTGTCAGGAGAGACCTATCGGTTTTATTGGAACTCTCCCGTTAGCTGAGACCAAAGAATTCAGAGAATTGTCGTTTCTGGGAACTTATGCTAATTTTCAGGGCAAGAAAGTTGAGCTAAATCAAGAATTCTTTAGTCAGCAAACACACTATAGAATTGAGGAATTCCGGTGTGTTTCTGATGTGGGAGTAGCCTTGGATTATCGTAAGCTAGGTTTAGCTAAACGGCTTTTACAAAGTGTATTTGCTTATTTTGATGATTCTACACCTTATATCTTGAGGACTACCGGCGATCCTGACTTTGCTTATGTGGTTGAACTGTATCAAAAAGTGGGATTTACCCTTGTACCCGTGACTCAAACAGTGGAATATCTTAACAAAGAAGGAGTACTGACTCAGAGAGAGAGCTGCATTTGTGTTAAATTGCCATCAGCATCTTCCATGGTTTCTAACTCAGGATAACTGAAGTTCGAACCGTTCCAGCCCGTTCGGCGATCGCCTTTACCCTTACCTCACTCCCGGCTTTCCCCTTTACTACCCAACTGCGATGGGTGCGATAGTCGGTCCCATTGGCAGATGCATTGAACCATTTATTAGAACGCCCTTCTAAAGGATCAATTTCCTGCTCTTGCTCCCCACTAATCAGGGTAACTCCTTCCGGTAGCCCTAATTTTACTCGCGTAGGACGTACTGCTTGCCGTTCTAGCGCCTTTTTACTGGTGTAAGTGGGCAAAAAGCCCAAATTTTCCCATTGTACGGTTATGCTGTAAATATCAGCCCCTTTGTGACTCACCTCACTACGAGCGACTGATAACCGGGGAGACATGAGTGCATGGGTAATGGCGAATTTGAAATGGCGATCGCAGATTTCTGGCAGTGCCTTCGCGGGTGCATTTTTCCACATTCTCTTCATATCCCATCCTGCAATCTCCACCTCTCCCAGTTGGGGATGTTCAAAACTTTGCCAAGGAATAAACCCCTTACCCTCCAAATACTCATCATTCCATTGCAGAATTTTCAGATCATCCTCTATTGGATGTTCCCGTCCCCACTCAATATTATTCTGCTTCTCCACACCCGCTTCCTTCGCCGCATCCCAGAGTTCTACCGTAAACCCAAACCATCCCCAATGATCGTAGCCATAATCATCCATTGCCCCATAAACCACCGTTTTTGGGTCATAACGAAAATCATGATAAACCGAAACACACTTATATTTTGTTAATTCACTACCTTTTTTCCCAATCAGTTGATAGATGCGTAAATCTTCGGTCGGCAAATGATCGTCTCCATGGGTACTATAAGGGCGTAAAATTAGCGCTCCAAACGTATGATAAGTCATAAACCCATTAATATTACGATGTTTGCGCCAAAACTCTGCTTCTGCACGAGTTTCAGGCTCAGAAAAAGGGAAATCTCCCGCGCCCTTTTGCTCGCCTTCCGGTTGCCAATAATAGGGATAATTACGATTAAAATCCAATCCTTCTAAAGCTGGCGAAATCTTAAACTCATAGCCATTATAATTATGGATTAAACCTTCTGGGACTAGGGTATAGTAAGTCCCTCCAAACTCATCCGGTTGCCGACGAATCATTAAGCGCGGATCATCCTCAGAGATCTTCCAAGCTCCGCAGGAATCTTTAATCCGCATATTCAGAATTAATCCATCTCCATTAATATCTTCTGGATATAAACCATCTTGCTGTTCAGATTCCGGATAGAGACGGGGACTAGACCGGAGATTATAGGGAGTTTGTAGATATTTTTCTGCCCCATCTACCGCAATTCTCGGCAAAATATATAGGGTATAGTTCTGTAATAAATGGGTGATTTGCGCATCTTGGTTATATTGAGTTAAAACCTGATAGAGAATATAACAAGCGACTGCCGAACCTGTAACTTCTGCTGCATGGGTATTAGCATCAATCCAATATCCAGGTTTTTCAAGAGCTGCTCCTGTCATTTGATCGGTCACAGTCGCCAACCAAATTTCTCGTCCTTCGTCCGTTGTCCCCAAACTTTTCAGTTGCATCAAATTCGGATAAACTTGAGCTATCTGGGTTAAGTAATCTGTCAGTTCTTGATAGGGGAAATAGTGACTGAAATCAAACGCCGGAATAGTCATCAGGACAATAGAGTGAGATTGTTTTATAATTGAGGATATTTTAGGACAAATAATCCAGATGATCAAGAAAAAGCTCAATTGGAGATTGCAGCGCAAATCTACTTGGATCAGATTGTCAATCTTGAGTATGATCTTGATCAGCATTTCCTGGGGAGGATGGAAAACCATGTTACAGATGCCAGGGGAAAGTTATCGGGATGCCCTGTCACCTTTAACGATAGAAGAGCAACAATTGGCACGAGATCTAGAAGCGGATGTCAACGAAATTGCCTCTGAACCCCATAATTATCTGGCTTATAATCGTTTACTGGCAACGGTTCAGTATCTAGAAACTGCTTTTGCAGATTCAGGATATCAAGTTAATCACTACAAATACAGGATTGATGACCAAGAATTTGATAACTGAGAAGTCGAAATCCCAGGCAAAACTAAAGCTGAAGAAATTATTGTAATTGGCGCTCATTATGACTCCGTAGCTCATGTTCCCGGAGCCAATGATAATGGTTCAGGAGCAGCAGCAGTTTTAGCCTTATACTATTTCTCTATGAAGTTGCGCTTAATAAGGCATCGACCAAGTAGTCCCATCCAGTAATCGAGGCGATCGTTACCTTATCGAAGGAATCAAGGACTTGTGAAAGCCTTTGCTGTAGGCTTTTCAGGTCTTTACAGTTCTGCCATCTTAGCTTGGCTTTTAATTCTTCCCATAATCGCTCAATGGGGTTGAGTTCCGGGCTATAAGCCGGTTGAAAAATGGGAATTATATTTTCTGGGAAATCTATATTTTTATGACAACCTGCATTATCTAGTTGCAGAAAATTCAGAGTTTCTGGAAATTCTTTTGATAACTGATTTACAAATAACTGAAAACACTGACCCTCTAGATGAGAAAACTCATAAAAATAGCTTTCTCCACTGATTATATCTACCGCACCATACAGATAAAAGTTCTCCCTTTTCCACTGTACACTTCCCTCGGGTTTCACTCCCTTTAGGGTAATCTTCTTTCCCCCAATTGTCTTGAGTCCTCAACGAGTCTCATCTCCCGCCAAGTATCTACACTTTTCCCCTTTTCCCAATAGCTTATACAATACACTTAAGGCTGATTTGATTTTTTTTTAAACGTTTCTTCTGCTTCCTTATGCTGATTTACGCTTCTCGGACGAGGCGTTTTTAATTTCCCTCCTAATTTATATCTCACCGTTTTATGAACCGTTTTATACTTGACTATCTCTCCCTGTTTTTCCTGCAACCATTCCTGAATTTCTCCATAACTATTAAATCCTTTCGGCTCATTTAGTCTCTCAGATAACTTCTCTAACAACTCTCCCTTAATTTTTCTTTCTTTTCCTGGCGCTTTTTTTACTTCTAATAGTTCCCTTATTCGACCTTTTCCATACTTTCTTAACCAACGAGTAATTGTTGCTTCATTCCTGCATAGCCTTTGACTTAGCTCTTTTCTCGTCGATACTTTACCTATTTTTAGCCAATACAGCATTTGTAATCTTTCCTTTTCACTGGCTGTTTTTGACTTGCTTAAGCGATTTTGAAGTTCCCCCACACTTTCTGAGACACTCACTTTTAACCGACCTGCCATAAATACCTCTATATTCCTTTGCTCTTTTCTACCCATTATTATACCCTTTCCCATGAAGCGCAGCTTCATAGGGAAAGGGTATTAGCTTGTAGATTTGCGGGAAAACCACAACAGCGAACCCTGAGATTTTTAGAATTTGTCTATGAAGAACCCCCTTTTTTCGGGACACCCGATATGGGAAGTTTAGTCTATGCCAAAATTTGTAAGCAGCGCCAAGACAATATTGTGGGGATGATAAGTTCAGAAACTCTGGGATACTATTCTGATGAACTAGGAAGTCACCAGTATCCTACGCCTTTAAATTTATTTTATCCCCTGCAAGGTAACTTTATTGCTTTTATTGGTAATATGGATTCTGGTAACTGGGTAAAACAAGTCATTGGATCGTTTCGTCAGCATACTCAATTCCCCTCGGAATGGGCAGCCTTTCCTAACCTTTTACCAGGAATTAGTTGGTCAGATTATTGGTCATTTTGGCAGCAGGGATATCCAGCTTTAATGATTACGGATACGGCTCCCTTTCGCTATCCCTATTATCATACGGCTGAAGATACTCCGGATAAAATTGATTATGGGAAATTAGCGCGAGTTGTGGCAGGGTTAGAGCGAGTCATCCATGATGTTACCCATTATATAAATTAATAGAAAACTATGTTAAAGATGCCAGGGGAAAGTTATCAGGATGCACTCTTGCCTTTGATGGTAGAAGAGCAAGCATTAGCAAAAGAGCTAGAGGTCGATGTCAAGGAAATCGCCTCCGAACCCCATAATTATCTCGCTTATAATAATTTACTGGTAACGGCTCAGTATCTAGAAACTGAGTTTACTTGTGCAGGATATCAAGTTACTCACTACAAATACAGGATTGATGACCAAGAATTTGACAACTTGGAAGTCGAAATTCCAGGCACAACTAAAGCGGAGGAAATTATTGTAATTGGCGCTCATTATGATTCTGTAGCTCATGTTCCTGGAGCTAATGACAATGGTTCGGGAGCAGCAGCAGTTTTAGCCTTAGCTCGGCGGTTTGCGGGAAAACCACAACAGCGAACCCTGAGATTTGTAGAATTTGTGAATGAAGAAAATCCTTTTGGCTGGACAGAAGATATGGGAAGTTTAGTTTATGCCAAAATTTGTAAGCAGCGCCAAGACAATATTGTTGGCATGATGAGTCTGGAAACTATGGGATACTATTCTGACAAGCCAGGGAGTCAACAGTATCCTGCTCCTTTAAATTTATTTTATCCTCTGCAAGGAAACTTTATTGCTTTTGTTGGGAATCTTGACTCTGGGAACTGGGTACAACAAGTAATAGGATCGTTTCGTCAGCATACTCTCTTTCCATCAGAGGGGGCAGCACTGCCTAACTTTTTGCCAGGAGTTGGATGGTCGGATCATTGGTCATTTTGGCAGCAAGGATATCCCGCTTTAATGGTTACTGATACTGCTCCTTTTCGCTATCCCTATTACCATAGGGTTGAAGATACCCCAGATAAGATCAATTATGGGAAATTAGCGCGAGTTGTGGCAGGTTTAGAGCGAGTGATTCGTGATGTTGCCAATTAGAATGTTCTGTACTATTTTGGCTAATTTGTATTTACCCATCATAATGCTTACCTCTGTCTAAATCATTTTAATTCATAGGAATATCTTATTCTCAAGTTACACTACTGGTGAAAAAAGTGTACTCCTTACTCATTCCCGTTGCCTGCTGTCCCCTGATAATGGGATAATCAACGGCACAAACTCTTTATCCCTGCCCTTAAGTTAATGATGGATTGTATTCACGTCTCCAATATTCGCTGTTATGGATATATTGGCTACTTACCGGAAGAAAAAATACTGGGACAATGGTTTACAGTTGAGCTGTCTCTATGGTTAGATGTATCTGTATCTGGAGCGAGTGATGATCTTGATGATACGTTCAATTATTGTGAAGCGATTGAGATCGTTAAAGGAATTGTCAGTAGCAATAAATTTGACCTAATTGAGAAATTGGCGACGGCGATCGCCGATGAACTGCTGAACCGAGAAAACCAACCCCATCAACGTCCTCCTCTACAAAAAGTCGGCGTGCGCGTGATCAAATCTCCTCCCATACCCGACTTTGGCGGCCAAGTCACGGTTGACATTACTCGCACAAATCCCCAATTTGCCTAATTTCAGTCAACGGAGCAGATCGATTATCGATTATATTCAATTCGCTTGAGGACCCCCGCCTTTTGCAAGAAACTGTTACATTAGTTTATAGGCAGGTGAGATTGACAATACACTACAGCAGTAGACTCTTGTTCAATCTCGAATGCAAAAGCGGCTCCAACCTAAAAGGCTAGAAGTTGTCGCGGTGAACTGTACGGAGGTCTAACGTGAATAACCCGTCGAATCAAAATCCTGAATTATTTCAGGGCGACACTGACAATAACTTATTATGGGACTATGTTCAATCCTTGAGTCCGGAAACCGTGGCTCAACTCTCTAAACCTACCTCTTCGGAAGTTTTCCAAGTCATGGAAAATAACATCATGGGACTTCTGGGACATCTCCCATCAGAACAGTTTGGGGTTACCGTAACAACCAACCGAGAAAACCTAGGTCGCCTCTTAGCCTCTGCCATGATCAGTGGCTATTTTTTGCGTAATGCCGAACAGCGTATGATGTTTGAACATACTTGGTCAGCTTCTGAATCCCACGCAAGTGAGACTGAATAAGGTTTACTGAAGTCAAGTTTCCAGTAAGTTCAGGTGTCTTCATTATCTAAATCACTACAAACTCCTTGGAAGTCGCCTGAACCGGCTGTTCTTGAAGATCTCCGGACTTCTTTGCTGCGCTGGTATGGTGATGCGGGTCGGGTCTTGCCTTGGCGAAAAGAACGAGACCCTTACCCCATTTGGATTTCCGAGATCATGCTCCAGCAAACCCAAGTGAAGACGGTTCTACCCTATTACGATCGCTGGTTGCACGCTTTTCCCTCCCTAGAAACCTTAGCCCAAGCTGACCTGCAACAGGTGCTGAAACTTTGGGAGGGACTCGGTTATTATAGCCGGGCGCGAAATTTACATCGAGCAGCCCAGCAAGTCATGGAAGAGCATCAGGGCATTTTTCCCCAACAGCTAGAAGCGGTTTTAAGTCTACCGGGTATTGGCCGGACAACGGCTGGAGGTATTCTCAGCGCTGCCTTTAATCAGCCCATTTCCATTTTAGATGGCAATGTTAAACGCATTTTGGCTAGACTAATAACGCTACCGAAGCCCCCAGGGAAATCCCAGAAACAGCTTTGGGAATTATCGGATGCTATTCTAGATCGGGATAATCCTAGAGACTTTAATCAAGCCTTGATGGACTTAGGGGCAACCCTTTGTACTCCGAAAGTGCCAAAGTGCGATCGCTGTCCTTGGAATTCCCATTGTCTCGCCCATCAAACCGGAACCCCTACCCATTGGCCCATGCGTGAAACTCCCCCTGTTCGGCCCCACAAAAACATCGGTGTTGCTGTCATCTGGAACGATCGAGGACAACTGCTCATTGACCGTCGTTTAGACAAAGGATTACTTGGGGGTTTGTGGGAATTCCCAGGTGGCAAGCTCGAACCGGGCGAAACTCTGCCAGAATGTATTAAACGGGAAATTCAAGAGGAATTAGCGATCGACATAGAAGTGGGAGATCATCTGATTACCATTGACCATGCCTATACCCATTTTCGAGTCACCTTAAATGTCTACAACTGTCGTTACTGTTCCGGCACGCCGCAAGCCATAGAATGCCAAGAAATTCGCTGGGTTACCTTAGAAGAATTAGACCAATTTCCCTTTCCCAAAGCTAATCTGAAAATTATTGAAGCCCTACGCGAGCAGGGAATAGGGTATAAGCAATAGCTTGTATTGCTAACTTTCTGCCCCAGTCTCAAAAATCGTGACACAATACGGTATAGTTTCAACCTTTGTCTACTCTTCCCTGCTCTCTATGGCTGATTCAACCCGTCGTAAATCTAAACCTATTGTCCTCACCTCCCATCCTCGCAGCAGTGGGGCAAAACCGATCGCCATTGATTGGGGTAATTCCGATCCGATTGCCAGAGGGCCGGTAATTGCTACATTAACCAATCCTGCTCACCGGAATGTGATAGGAACCCATTCCGGTTCCTATGCCATTTATCGCGCCCTAGCGGTTGCTCGTCAAGCGCTAAATCCAGAACATCGAGCGGATCTAACCAATACTGCACCCGTGGCAGACATTGGCCCCCATTCCAGTTGGACCGATCGAGATAAAATTGTTTCTCTAGACCCTTTTGGCGCTCGTGTGGGTGACATTTATACGCAATTCTACGAACAAGGAATCGATATTCGGCCAACGATCGCCATTACCCAAGCCCATATCAATATGCCCGAACTTCAGGAAGCCCTCAGTCAGGGACGGTTGCACGTTGATGGCCAGATCTTAAAGGAAGGTGGGGATTTAGTCGTGGTCAAAGCGGCGATCGAACCGGTGTGGTATTTACCGGGAATCGCCAAACGTATTGGGGTAGAGGAAATGGATCTGCGTCATGCTCTGTTTGAACAGACAGGGGGCATGTTTCCCGAGTTGGTGACCCGGCCGGATTTGGTATTATACTTACCCCCCATCGGTGGTTCAACGGTGTATTTGATTGGCGATTTAAGGGCAATTGCGGATCGAGATCGTCCCATCGCTGTTCGCGTCCATGATGAGTGCAATGGTTCTGATGTCTTTGGCTCCGATATTTGCACCTGTCGTCCCTATCTTGCCCATGGGATTGAAGTCTGTATTCGGACTGCCCAAGAAGGGGGCTTAGGGGTCATTGTCTATTTCCGGAAGGAAGGTCGTGCCCTGGGTGAAGTCACGAAGTTTCTAGTCTATAATGCTCGCAAACGCCAGGAAGGAGGCGATCGAGCAACCGCCTATTTTGAGCGCACCGAATGTGTAGCGGGAGTTCAAGATATGCGCTTTCAGGAATTTATGCCCGATGTCTTGCATTGGTTAGGTTTAACCCGCATTGACCGGTTGGTGTCCATGAGTAACCTGAAATATGATGCGATTACCAATTCAGGAATTGAAGTCATTGAGCGTGTTCCCATTCCTCCTGAGTTAATTCCCAAAGATGCACAAGTCGAAATTACGGCCAAGCGGGCGGCTGGATATTATGCACCGGAAGAAGTTCCTGATCTAGCCATGCTAGAAGAAACGTTAGGTCGGGGGTTAGAGGGATAGGGATTAATTCCCATCCATTAGCATAAATGACCAATTCAACGAACTGGATAGGATGCGGCGTTGAAATAACCTGAGTTCGGGATAAGAGAATTTGACCACTGATTTAATGATGGCATGGGAATTGAGACCAATTTAGAATCAGGATTTCAGCTTATCCAGAACCCAGGCGATCATGACAAATGAGATTAATTAGCAAGCCTCAAACTGACGATTATGCAAAATGGGTATGAATTGTCCCCATTCCCAGTCACTATCAGGTGCAGATTCTTCTCGGATGAGTTTTTCTGCCCAGTTAGGAGATTCTGATTTATATTCACCGTCCCAAGCTTCATGGGTAGAAGGGGAAGGAGACGAATTTCGGGTTTTAAGGATGTTGTTCATAGTTGGCTGCTTCAGTACTCAGGTAGATGCCTGCTTTTTCTCAGTCAGTTCACTTAATCTCTTGTTTTAAATCTTTCAGAAAAAGCATGAGCTTAAGAATTAATTATTAGGATAATCGTTTTTTTTTCTGTCTGACAAGGATCAATGCCTAATCTTGGCCGAATCTTTGCAATTTCATGGATTCTACGGAAGTTTGGTCGAAAATCCCAAAATCTACAGAGGTTTTGATGATTTTCGATCGGTTTTGATAGCAGATTTTCTAATCTTGTGAGAAAGGTTGAGATTGACCATATGCGTGTTATTGAGGAGGTGAAACTAAGTATTTTCCTCCATTAACCTCTGATCTTTTCTCCATTCAAACTGTGCTATGGCTCAAAAGTTGCCTACACCATAGTTGGTGTTGCCTATGCTAGACGGAATTTCTCGGCCAAGTTGCCGAGGATTTTGCCTAGATCCAACTATGAATGGGTAATATCAGCCCATCTCGTTCAAGGATATAACGTTTCTTTTTGATGTGAAATATGGCTCTCACCCCTTTTCCTCTCTATCGCAGCAGCAGGAGAAGAGGAAGACATCGGTTACAACAGGAATTGGAGAAACATGGGAGCTAGTTGGTTAATAATGCTCATAAACCCTCCCCGTCGCGTGCCTTTTTTGCTTTCCTCGATCGCCTTTTCCGTCACGTCAATAAATTCTTGAGAGATTTCGGAGCCTTCCTCATTGCCTTGGGTTTCAAAAATAGTACGGGCTACTGTCCAATCGGCGATCGCCCCACTTCCATCTCCAAGTTGCAACCGACTTACCCCACGTCCTAAATAAGCGGGGGCGAAATTGGGATCGATCTGTAGGGCTAAACTATGCTTTTCCAGCGCTCCTCGATGATTTCCAGAACGAGCATCGACAAACGCTAACCGATAATAATCCTCTGGACTCAGAACTCCACCCGGAAATTCAAGCACTCCATTCAGAATTGCTGTATTAATAACTGCTCCTTCAATTTTGGCATTGGCCATATATGCCCCACTCAAATTTGCGCCAGCCAAATTCGCCCCAGTCAGGTCAGCATAGGATAAATCTGTGCCCATTAAATTGGCTCCAGCTAAATTGGCTCCGGCTAAATTGGCACGTCGCAGATCTGCCTTATATAACAGCGCTCCCGTCAGATCTGCCCCACTCAAATTCGCTCCACTTAAATCTGCATTATCCAAATTGGCAAAACTTAAATCAGCTCCTGTTAAGTCGGCATTCTCTAACTGAGCCATACTTAACCCTGACTCGCTCAGGTTACACATCGGACATTGCTTAGAAGAGAGGAGTTGTCTAAGATCTTCTAAATCTTCTGCTGCCACAGGAGTGGCTAAAGTGAAACCCAGAATTATAAGTGCGGTGGAGATTGCTTTATTCATACCCAAGTGCCATAGCCATCTGTTCTATCTTAAGGGCAGATGGAGAGATGGGGTAGGGTAATGGGGAGGTTCCCCATTACCCATTCCGATTTGTTAGAGTTTCGCGCCACATTCGGGACAGAAGTGGTTACTGGGGGCGTTTTTGGCGCCACAACTGGTGCAATAGAGTAACTCTAAAGACTGTTCCTTTTTGGGTGTAGGCAAGCCGAGCATTTGGGAATTGCTCTTACCCGGAGCCACCATGGGATAACAGTTTTCGTCGCGAGTGACATGGGCATCAAGAACTACAGGGCCATCATAGGCAAGCATTTCGGCGATCGCCCCTTCGAGCTGATCCCGGCGATCGATCCTCATGCCTTTAATGCCATAAGCATCTGCCAGTTTCACAAAATCGGGCATTCCCACTTCCATATTGGTAGCAGAATAGCGCTCACCATAGAACGTTTCTTGCCACTGGCGTACCATACCTTGCCAAGCATTATTGACGATCACCACTTTGACATTAATGCCATATTGGGCGATCGTACCCAGTTCCTGAATATTCATCTGGATACTGGCATCTCCAGCAATACAAATCACCTGTTCATCCGGCAGAGCCACCTTAGCTCCCATCGCTGCGGGCACACCAAAGCCCATGGTTCCCAAGCCACCACTGGAAATCCATTGCCGAGGGCCATTTTCCAAGAATTGCGCTCCCCACATTTGGTGTTGTCCCACATCGGTTGTGTAGAACGCATCAGGAGCTTGTTGGCCAACGGAGTAGATCACCTCTTGGGGAGAGAGTTGCCCTTCCGGACGAGGAATAACTAGGGGATAGTCCGTGCGCCAGCGATTAATCCGCTCTAACCACAGAGTGGTTTTGGTTGGTTGACCCGATAGACCCATTTGATGACAGCGAGTCAGCAGATCGATTAATACTTGGCGCACATCACCCACAATTGGAACTTCTGGGGTGCGGTTTTTACCCACTTCTGCTGGGTCAATATCAATATGGATTACTTGAGCGCGGGCGGCAAACTCATCTAATTTTCCGGTTACCCGGTCATCGAAGCGGGCCCCAACAGCGATTAACAGGTCACATTCACTAACGGCAAAGTTAGCATAGGCTGTACCATGCATTCCCAACATCCCCACCGATAGGGGGTGTTTTTCATCAAAGGCTCCTTTCGCCATGAACGTGGTGGTCAGGGGAATTTGGAATAGTTCAGCCAGTTCCTTAAGTTCCGCATGGGCCCCAGAAGCTATTGCTCCACCCCCAACGTAGAGTAGGGGACGTTCAGCTTCTTGCATTAAGGCGATCGCCTGATTAATTTGCCGAGGATTCCCCTTAATGGTGGGTCGATAGCCAGGTAACTTAATCGTTCCCGGTTCTACGGGTACATAATCACATTCTTCTGTGCCCACATCCTTGGGAATATCAATCAAAACCGGCCCCGGCCGTCCTGTACTGGCAATATGAAAAGCCTCAGCCACAATTCGAGCCATATCTTGGGCATGACGAACGACATAAGAATGCTTCACCACCGGCAGGGTAATCCCATAAATATCCGTTTCTTGGAATGCATCTGTACCAATGGCTGCCCGAGTCACCTGTCCGGTAATAACGACCATCGGAATCGAGTCCATTTGAGCTGTAGCGATACCCGTAACTAAGTTCGTTGCTCCAGGGCCAGAAGTACCAAAACACACACCCACTTTACCCGTAGCGCGGGCATAAGCATCTGCCGCATGGGAAGCCCCTTGTTCATGTCTGACCAAGAAATGTTTCAGTTCTCCATTGGCTTCGCAGCGATACAATTCATCATAGATCGGTAGAATTGCTCCCCCTGGATAACCAAAAATATGCTTGACTCCGTGCCGTTTTAAGCTATCCATAAGGGCATATGCGCCCGTTCTTCGAGTAGCTATTACCGTTGTGGCTTGCATAGGTCTTCTCCTTCAGTTTACTTGCCTTATTAAATCGTTTTTGAATTGTATCGCTTCTATTTTCCAAAAATCCACACAATTTAACGCATATTTTAGAGTCTTTTTAATTCTTAAAATTTTAGCGCTACTTGCTGGTAATCGGGAGTCGGCAGTTGGGAGTCGGGAATTCATCCAATCCCCAGGTCTGGAGGGTCTGCGTCTACCACCATTGTCTACTCCTACTGTCTACTCCCCAGGACATCGTCCCCTAATTGAGCGTGAGCCACTTTTGTCCATTCAAACGGGTGATGACCCCAAAGACCAACAGACCCAGAGTGATTTTCCGTTCGTCAATCAAGAAAGGTTCCAGGGTGCTAGGTTTTGCACCATTCTGAGAGTAGGAAAAGGCTCGTTGTCCTTTAATGTCTTCTTTAAAAAAGTAAACATTAAATTGGTGTTGACCATTTTTCCAGGTTCCGATCACTTGCCAACAGGAAGGTTCTTTTTCCATTCCCTGCACCGCTATTTGGGCTTGGGTAAAGTTGAGTTTCAGGTCAGTAATGCCCTGCTTTTCTAAGCCCACTTCTAGGGCAGGCAGATAGTCCTCTTGAATAAATTCGGCAAAGGGTTTCTTTTCTGGAGCTGGAGGTTTTTCTTTTTTGGGTGCTGTGGTTTGTTCGTCTGCCATGGTTGAAGTCTGTAGAAACAGTTGATCTTCCTCATGATATAGCGCTTTGCGCTGGGAATGGGGAATAGGGAATGGACGATCTATCTGTGTGTCCCTGTGTCCCTATCTCCCCGTGTCTGTGGGTTACAGTCGTACTGATGACAAGTTTGCCCTTGGATTATTCGTGCGCAGGGTTTTCAGCTTTTCGTAACACTCCCGTTCCGTTTTACTGAGCGTCTTGGGAACGGCGATCGCAATTTTCACTAACTGATCTCCCCGACTACCTTTTGGATTGGGCCATCCCTTACCCCGTAAACGCAAGGATTGACCATGGCGAATGCCAGCCGGAATACTCATTTGCACCCGTCCATCAGGAGTAGGCACTTCAATACTGGCTCCTAAAACCGCTTCTTCCGGAGAAATGGGCAGCTCACAAACTAAATTATCCCCCTCAAACTCAAAAAAACTATGGGATTGCAAGGAAACTGTTAGATACAAATCTGCCCGTTGCTGAGTTTGGGGATTAATACTCCCTTTTCCTCGCACCCGAATCCGAGTACCGGGTTTTGCTCCGGGAGGAATACGCACCTCAATGACTTCTGAGCCTAAATTAATCCGCTTTTGCACCCCATGAAAGGCTTCTGCCAACGACAAGACAATAGAAGCTTCTTGGGGAACTGTACTGTTTTTTGGAGCAGAGCCATAACTGGCAAAATCCTCAAATCCACCAAACCCTGTAGAGCGTCCAGTACTGCGATAATTATAAGAGGTTTTGCGCCCCGTACTCGCTCCAGGGCTTCCTGTTCCCATCCGTCCCAGGAGTTCATTAATAAAGTCATCAAAGGTTGTATATTGACTAAAATCAAAGCCATTAAAATCAACACCAGGAGCTGTACCCCGTCCGTAACCGGATGATGTACCCGCTTGCTTCCAATATTGGCCAAACTGGTCGTATTTTTTGCGCTTTTCCGGATCGGACAAGACCTCGTAAGCCTCGTTAACCTCCTTAAACCGAGCTTCGGCTTGCTGATTTCCAGGATTCATATCCGGGTGGTATTTCCGGGCTAGACGACGGAAACTCTTCTTAATTTCATCCGCATTTGCACCGCGACTAACCCCCAACACCGAATAGTAGTCCTTAAAATCAGTAGCCACCATCATCTGCTCCTTAACGCTCTTAAGTCTTTAGTTTAATGGTTTATATAGCAATACCAGCTTAAGGGTATCAAAGGTTAAGTCTGGCTTGGTGTTCGGTTGCGATCGCAATTTCCGAACCCCATGACAATTCAGAAAGCGATTGCCCTCGCTTGATTCAATGGAGGGACACAGGGACATCGAGATTGTCTAGTGATCGCCGTATGTCCATTCCTTCAGACATTACAGAACAGATCTCATACCAAATCCGGAGAGTATGGGAAAGAGAAAGTCAAGCTGGCAACCCATGGAATTGAGTCAGATGACGAACTTGCTCCTGCATAGAATTAGCCAAGGTCAAACACTGATGAACTAAAGGTTCCTCCATCAAAGGCCAGAGACGTTCAGCCGGTTGAAGTCCAGGAGAATAGGGCGGCAATAATTTAATGTGGATACCATCAGGAATCTTAACCTTGCCACTACGATGCCAACCCGCCCCATTGATGGTGAGCAAAATACGCTTCGTCGCTCCAGCCCCAATAGCTTTAGCAAAAGTAGGCAAGGCCAGGACGTTAATTAAATAATTCAGTCATCGTACGGTGGGCAGGGGATTTCGCTATCCAATTAAATGGTATTGCTTATGTTCCTGCCCGGTTTGTCTGCCACTCATTACTCAACAAATTCGAGGTAGCTGTTCACCACTGAGCCAATCCAGAATTCGATTGGCACCAATTTGACTTTTGAGACTGACTAAACCAGAAGGTTCAGAACCTCCTGGTTCACCGACTTCTCCAATCACCCATCCCCCGGTCTCTGCTTCTAAAGTTTCCCTTAACACTGAGAGCGCTAAGTCCACATCGGACTGGGGAATAAAAGCCACAAATCGCCCCTCATTGGCAACATAAAGAGGATCAAAACCGAGAATTTCACAGGCTCCACGCACATCTTCCCGAACCGGAATTAAGGATTCATCAATGTGCAAATTCAAGCCTGAACTAAGGGAAATTTCATTTAAGGTACTGGCTAATCCTCCTCTGGTTAAATCCCGCAAACAATGAATGTTAACGCCTGCTTCTAATAACTGGAGAACTTGCCTGGCAATGGGAGCTGAATCACTTTCAATGGTGGTTTCAAATTCCAAACCTTCCCGCACAGCCATGATAGCTATCCCATGTCGACCTAAATCCCCATTAATGATAATGGTATCTTGCGATCGCACTTGTTGGGGAGCAATCTGGCTTGGTGACTCAATCACCCCTACGCCAGAAGTGTTAATAAATATCCCATCCCCTTTTCCTCGATCAACAACCTTAGTATCACCGGTAATGATCTGTACTCCTGCTTTCCGTGCGGCTGCTTGCATTGATCGTACGATGTACCAGAGAGTCTCCATCGATAACCCTTCCTCCAAGATAAACCCTGCACTCAGATACAAAGGTCTTGCTCCAGCCATGGCTAAATCATTGACTGTTCCATAAATCGCCATTGAGCCAATATCGCCCCCCGGGAAGATCAAGGGATTAACGACATAGGAATCTGTAGTAAAGGCTAGGCGATCGCCCTTAACTGCGAATACACTAGCATCATGGGAAACATCAGGACGGCCAAAAACAGGTAAAAACATCTGCTCAATAAGCTGATGCATCAGTTTTCCACCCCCTCCGTGGGCTAAGAGTACCTGGGGATATTGTTGAATAGGAATAGGACAAGAGAGGGAAAAATCCGGCGAAGCAGCCATGTTCATAATTATGATAAGAATGCAATTCGATAACCTGGAACTGCGACTAATTTCTAAGCGTCTTCTCATGGAGATGTTCCAGTATCAGGTAAATTTGAACTATACCTAAGTTAAATTACCTTATCTTATTACCCTCAATGTTTAGCACATGATGGTTCCTGGGACAAAGATCAGATAGATATAAAAGAAATTCACTTATCCAGTGAAGGCTTTACTTCTCATCTTATCCCAGAGTAGAAAAATCTACCTAACTGTTTGCCTAAAGGAGATGTATTCACGCTATGGACTTTAAACGTTTTCCTTCCCCACTGAGATTTCTGGCCGTTATGCTCGCTCCTCTTCTTCTCACTCCAGGGGCGATCGCCCTAGAATTTCCTGACACCAGTGGAGGGGGCGCTCCCAGAGGAGGAAGTGTTGGGGGAGGAGTTAGAGGATCTTCGACTTGTATCATTCCTCAAAATGGACTCTCCTTAATGGCTCTAAGACCAATTGAACCCGACAATTATGTGGGGCAAACGGCTAGCGATACCCCCACCATGTTCTTTTATGTGCCCAAAACTGAAGCAGAATTGGCGGAATTTGTTTTAATTGATCGGCAAGGTAATGATGTCTATACGGAGAAATTAGAACTCTCCAAAGATGGAGGTTTAGTCAAGGTAACGATGAGTCTACCTGAAGCAATAGGCGATTCAACTGAATATACCTGGCTATTTGCCCTGATTTGTAATCCTAGCGATCGCACTATTGATGAATCCATTCAAGGACAGATTCAGCATGTTACCTTAGATCCAACGGTAATGGCTGATTTAGAAGAAGCCCAAGCTCAAGAAGACCTACTCAAACAAGCTGAAGTGCTGGCCGATGCAAAAATTTGGTACGATAGTGTAGCGATCGCTGCTCAATTAAGGGATCTCGATACCCAGCCTTGGGAAAGTCTCTTAAAATCCGTCGGCCTTGATAAGTTAACCCAAACGCCAATGCTTCTCTTAGAAAGAATTACCGGAAATCCTTAGTATCATTAGGTATTGTAGGGTGCAGATTAACAGACAGCTTAACTGAAGACTACTGTAACCCTGGGTTCTATGTGGCAAACAATTAAAGATTGGTTATGGCAACAGCGAGGGGTATGGATCGCCACCCCTTCAGTGGCTCTATTCGTCGTTTTTTTGCGGCTAATGGGCACATTGCAAGGAGGAGAATGGGCCCTATTCGATCTGTATATGCGTTGGCGGCCTCTAGAACCTAGCGATGAGCGCATTGTTATTGTCGGTATTAATGAAGCAGATGTACAAGAGATCGGCCAAGCCATTATTCCGGATCGGATTTATGCCGATCTGCTCCAGAAGCTAATTGCCATGGAACCTAGGGCTATTGGTTTGGATATTTATCGGGATTTACCCGTTGAACCTGGCCATAAAGCCCTAGTCGATATTTTTGAGAATACCGGTTATTTGATCGGGATTCAAAAGGCTGTAGGAGATGAGGATCGCGATCTCGTTGATCCACCTCCAGCCCTAAAAGCCAAAAATCAGGTGGGAGCCAACGATTTATTGCCCGATGCTGATAGTAAGGTGCGTCGGGCTTTAGTGTCTCTCGATACTCCAGAAGGGGAAACGATTTATGGTTTGCCTCTTTATCTAGCCTTGCTCTATCTCAAACCAGAAGGGGTTTCTCCTGAAACTGTGGCTAACCGGACATGGCGGTTAGGGAAAACCATCTTTTCTCCCCTGGAACCGAATGTGGGTGCATATTTAGGTGAAGCGGAGGGGGGATATCAATTAATGCTTAATTATCACGGCCCCAGTGAGTCTTTTGAGACAGTTTCCCTGATGGATGTTCTAGAAGATAGAGTACCCGAAGATTGGGCAAGCGATCGCATCGTTTTAATTGGTGCAGTGGGAGAGTCCTTTCAAGACATCTTTCCCACACCCTATACCCTTACTCCCTCTCAACGGATGGCAGGAGTGGAAATTCACGCCAATATTACCAGTTTGATCCTGAGTTCAGCCTTAGAAGGACGACCCCTGATTAAAAGTTGGAATGAGATCGGGGAGAACCTGTGGATTCTATTCTGGGGCTGGGTCGGAGCCGTTTTAACCTGGAGATTACGCCACAGTGCAAGCCTGAACTCATCAACCATCCGTAAGGCGATCGCCCCTATTGCCACTATACCCTTGTTAATCGCCACCACCTATGGAGCCTTTTTAATCGGATGGTGGTTACCTATACTGCCCCCCATGATGAGTTTAGTTGGCTCTTTTGTTGCTATTACTACCTATATTGCCCGTAGTGCTGGAGATATCCGTAAAACCTTTGGCCGTTATCTGAGTCAGGAAATTGTTTCTACCTTATTAGAGCATCCAGAAGGCTTAAAGTTAGGTGGTGAACGACGCAAAATTACGATTCTCACCTCGGATCTACGGGGGTTTACAGCTCTGTCTGAGCGCCTCTCTCCAGAGGAAGTGATTAAAATCCTCAATTTTTATCTGGGCTATATGGCTGATGTGATTACTGAATATCAGGGGACTATTGATGAGTTTATGGGGGATGGGATTTTAGTCCTATTTGGCGCTCCCATTCCCCGTAAAGATGACCCTCAGAGAGCGATAGCTTGTGCTGTCGCCATGCAACTGGCCATGAAACAGGTTAATGTACAGATGAAAAAATGGGGACTATCTTCCCTAGAAATGGGAGTTGGCATTAATACGGGTGAGGTGGTAGTCGGTAATATTGGTTCTGAGAAACGGACCAAATATGGCGTAGTCGGCTCTCAAGTGAATTTAACCTATCGTATTGAATCCTATACCACGGCTGGCCAGGTTTTAGTATCTGAATCTACCTTAGTCGAGGCTGGCCCAGAGGTTAAAATCAATGGCGAGAAACAAGTAACCCCCAAGGGAGTAAAAACTCCGATTACTATCTATGATATAGGCGGTATTGGTGGCCCCTATCAGCTTGATTTACCTAAAGAAGAAGAGAATTTCTTTCGCTTATCCCAAGCCCTTCCCCTTCAGTATGCAGTGTTAGAAGGTAAAAATATTAGCGATCGGGTCAATCAGGGCCAGTTGATTGCCCTCTCGGAAAAAGGCGCAACCATTCTTGTAACTCCAGAGTTGGCCAATCAAATTCCCTCCGGGTTAACCAACTTGAAAATTAATTTCTTTAAGGATGAGCAGCCAGAAAACCGTGAAGATGTTTATGCCAAAGTGCTAGATAACCATCGGTCTAAGGATCAATTCTCCATCCGATTTACGTCCAAACCCCCTCCTGTCGAAGCTAAGTTAAAGCACTTATATAAGGCGATCTCTAAAAGCGCTTAAGTGACCTGCCACAGACAGCTCTCAAACTGTCACACACCCTAGAAACAACTTACGGATGTCCCTCGACTGAGGAAGTACTGGAGAACAGAACGTCTCTCTTGTACACTGCTTAAATTAAGTCTAATCAGTCGCAAAACTTATGAAAAAATCACTGCTCTCTCGTTTCGCTGCTATTGCTACTACTACTGTAGTTGGGATGACCACTTGGGTATCTACTGCTCGTGCCTTTTTCGATCATAGCGAAGTTCAACAAGATAGTTTTATCGCGATCGCTGCACCACGAGGTACAACTGCCCACCAATTGCTCATTTTGGAACAAAAATCCAACTCCCGTCAATGTTGGAGTGAAAGTGGCCAAAGTCCCACCATTGTTAATCCTCTTTTACTCAATTTTGACTTTACCGGTATTTGTGGTCGAAGTACCGATAGTAATGGATTTTCCATCCGAGTTGACAATCAAGATCTTGCTCTCCAGTACAGCCTGAGAATTGTCAATCGTAATAATGATTTAGTCTTAGTTGGATCATCCAATACTCCAGGAGGACCAGAAATAGAAATTGGTCGAGCCTATGGTGCAACTTCTGATTTTGCCAAAATTTATCTTAACCCTGGTTGGCGGTTTGCGAAACGCTCCTATCAAGGTCAAACCCTTGGCCATGTTTACCTTCTCAACGATCAACAATTGAGTTCCTTAATTGGGACACCCCCCAACCCAGTTGATCCTAACCCAGTCGATCCCAATCCCATTGATCCTAATCCTCCCGCACCTACTACCCCAAGCTTTAAAGATATTGCTAATGATATTTACGCCAGCGAAATCAATGAAGCAGTCGATATCGGTTTTATTTCTGGCTTTGCTGAAGATAGTACCTTCCGTCCCCAAAATCCTCTCACACGCGAACAATTAGTCTCTATGGTTTTAGAATCCCTCAAAACCATTCCTGGCACTAATATCAATATTCCTACCAGTATTTCCACTACCCCCTATCCTGATGTCACTTCCTCTCGATGGAGTGCCGCCAAAATTCAATGGGCAAAAGACAACAATATTGTCAGTGGCTACACGGATGGTACATTCAAACCAGCTCAATCAGTCACCCGTGCAGAATTAATGGCAGTTCAACGCCGTGCAGCGGAGTTCGCCCGTAAAACCAGTGGTTTGAATCCCGAGATCCAAGGTAAACAAGCTCCACAATCATTTAGTGATGTTGATAATCATTGGGCATCTGATTTGATTACCCAAATGTCTACCTATTGCTCTGTGGCTTCTCCCTTAAATGAATCGGGTAATCAGTTTATGCCCAACGATAACGCTCGCCGAAATTATGCAGCAGCCGCCACCCTAAGGATGCTCAATTGTGTGAAATCGGATATTCCTACCGCTTCTGCTCAGTAACCTTCGTAGTTCAAAGATGGTTGACATGATGGAGGAGGGGGCAGAACAAGCTTCCTCCTTTTTTACGCCACTTCGACTAACTATTTCGACAACCATGACGAAGTATTCTTAACTCATCCTCTCATTGCCTAATCTCCTCACTCACTAGAGCGATCTTATTAGTCTAGGTTTTAGCAGGGTAGGACAGTTCCTCCCAGAACTGACTAAGTATTTGGACTTATTTCAATTTAAGGAGACACCGAAATACCCTGAGGGATTTTTATAAATCCCAAAAACCTCAAAACTTGTCAAGCCTTACCCTGCATAGGCTGTAGCGTTTGGGGTCAAAAGGATTTGAAGTTTTTTCAAAAAAGGGGTTGACAAGCCCTAGGAGGATTGGTTATATTCGTGTTTGTGCTTGAGAGGGCAGCAGCGCAGAGCTGACTCCCCACTGAAGCCGCCGAACCTAGAAAATTCTATAGTTTGAAAGCCTAAGCTAAATGAGTTAGACCCTCGTTAGTTAATCAACTGAAGCCAGACTCCTTCGGGAGAAAAGCTAAAGTTAATCAAGATGATAAGGGAAAGAAGCGA
>NZ_JAQMUE010000036.1 GCF_028330985.1 Roseofilum reptotaenium CS-1145
TGGGCCCTCTTTTGCTTGATGGTAGGCTACGCCCAGGGACTCTCTACTCTGGTGGGGGACTATCTTAAGGAGTCGGGGCATTGCTTTGCTTGGACACTCTTCATTTATATCGTAACTTATTCATCGGACTTGATATCACTCATTTCATCAGTCGATTGCCAACCCCAGCGTACATCGAGCGGCGGTTTATGGGGATTGGATGAATTTTGAGGGGAGTTGTCATAGCGAAACCAAGCATCAATACGACTACCTGCGGGCAACCGAATGAGGTTGCGATAAACATAGGTATTTTGCCATCCCAAATCCCAATTGGGGATACAAATTAACGGTTTTTTACTGCCGTTGGGTAAGGTGGCAATGGCTTGCATTTCTGCACCAATATAGTGCATATGAGGGGAGATATCGACAAGATCCATGGTTGCAGGTACGTCCATGCTGAAATGTCGCCAATACTGGCTTTCTCCAGCCGGAATATCGAGGTCTTGGGTGCCGATGATTAGTCCCTCAATATATTTCTGCACGGGCTGTTTGGCAAAGTAGAGACCGAGAATACTGCGATCACTCGCTTTTTGACCATTGAGATGATAGTGAATTTCGACAACAAGATCGCCACCTTTTTGCAAGTACATCCCAATATCGGGAGGCAATTGGTAAGGATCGACTCCCGGTGCCCAACCCCTGATCGCGCTGGCACCATCGTAGTCCATAAAACCTCCAGTTTCAGTAGTCGAGAATCCTGGTCGCGGATCTTCGGCATCTAATTTGCGTCCGCGTCCCTCATAATCGATGAAAAAATTAGCATGATGGACGACTGCTGCCGCTCCGGGTTGAAAGTCGATCGCCGTGACCGTTCGATCTTCTAAAAGCTTGCCATCGAGAACGAAGTAGCGATAGATATCTTCTCCGGTTGCCGGGACTTCAAAGGCTTCTGGCATGGGAAACTGGCGATCAGGTTCCCCCAAACGCCACCGAGAGAGCGGTAGATTGGGAGGGGGGGGAAGTTCGGCCAAATTTCCCGCCGGAGTCCCCGCTTCAACCCATACTTTGAGGGTAGCAATCTGTTGTTGGCTCAAAAATTTCTCATTACGAAATTCTCCATATCCCTGTTTGGCTCTCCAAGGAGGCATAAAACCATCTGCTGTCGCTTTCACAATGCGATTGGCATGGGAACGGGCATCTTCATAGGATTGCAAGGGAAATGGGCCAATACCTCCAGTGCGATGACATTCAAGACAATTGTTGTTGAGGATTGGAGCAATATCTCGTGCATAGGTTGGTGAGATTGGCGAATGTTGTGCAGCGCTGAGTTTGGCACATCCAATCGCCGTCATGAGAAGAATAAAAATAAAGATAATGGCGCGAATGTCAGGTTTGTTGAAATTAACGCGGCGCATAGGTTTTAACTCAATGGAGGTTAGCAATGGGATGGGACGATCAAGATAGGTTTAAGGAGATCGCGCGCTAGATTCGTTTTACTATTGATATTATTTTGCCTCGAATAAGACAAGTATGTATCGCAACTTAACACAACTTAACAGTTGGTTCAAATCTTGGACCAAAATCCGATAAATATGCCAGTATTTGCAGGATTATACGCAGAAATCCGGTGTTAGACCACAACTACTAGAACATCTTCTGCTTGAGGGAATCATCCTGCAATACGGATTTATTTTACTGTATGATCTCTACTGTCGTTCCAGGCTGGATTGCACCATATAGTTCATCAACATCTTGGTTTTTCAGGGAAATGCAACCTAAGGTCCAATTATTTTTGCGATCGATGAGATCATCACGGCCTGATGGCACACCATGAATACCAATTTCTCCGCCAATTGTGGCGCTAACTGGGATAATTCCTTGTTGTTTCGCTTGTAAATGTTTGCGCCAAGAGTTAGCATTAGGATAATCTAACCAAATGAATTTAGACCAATCCGAATGAGGATACATATCTCGTACCTTAAAAATGCCTTCAGGAGTTTTGAGATCGCCTTCTCGAAGCTTATCTCCAGTCGGATTACCTCCCAAAACAACGGGATAGGATTTAATGGGTTGGCGATCGTAATAAAGGGTCAGAGTTCCTTGAGATTTCTCAATAAGAATTGAGGTTTTACTCGTGTCGATTGTTCCAGTATTAAGAATATCTAAAATAGTCCAATTATAGTTTAATAATTGACTATAATCAGGACTCGAATGCAGAGGTTCAAAATATTCTACATTAGCCAAAATTCCCCACAAATGATTGAGCGGAAAAAGGTAACCTCGTTTGATCAGGAGAAAACAAACAATACTGCCTGATAACAATAAAAAAATAACCCAACTAATCGCTTTTCTGTTAGCTTTTTTAATAAGATTGTCAAACATAATCGATTCTCTTGCGAAAAAACCAGATATTTTACTTTTAAACGTTCTATAACAGGAGTTTCCTCTGCTATGCAGTACATCAATAGTAGTTTTTAAAAGCTTAAAACTAGATTGAGCTTATTGTCATTCCCTCCATTTCCCTATTCCTCCACGGAGAGCGAAAAGTGCTGCAACTTCTCTGCCATGAATTTTTATCGCTTACTTTAATTTTTTGATAGCTGTAAAGCCTTCCCATGTTTGACTGAGAAATGCAACTGGAATAATTAAACCAACTGGAGAGCCACTTTGAACCAAATTCAAAAGCCCCGCAATAGCATTGAGTCCCATAAAGCCAACAGCAATTCCTAATGCAAGGATTGATTTGCGTTGTATGAAGAAGCCTAATAATAAATAAAATGCTCCAAATATCAAAAAGGTGAAAGCCAAAAACATACCACCGGGTATTACCGCACTCGAAAAACTTGCTAATAATGCTAACAAGCCAAGAAATATACTTAAAACTCCTACTGCATAAGTAGCACGGTAAGCAGCAGCTAGTTTTTTCAAGTATTCCGATCGTGAGGAATTTTTCTCTTGCTCATCCATAATTGATGATTGTTAGACGGCAATGTGAATCTCAGTAGCTTATTTTATATTATATTATATTATATTGTTTGCTTTTTGTCAATCTCAATCGTCGATCGCGATCATCTCTTCCCCTTACCCTAAAGACAAGGCATCTCTTGTCTTTAGGGAATTTCGGGTAATCGAAGATTATGTTAACTTGCTGATGAAGCCGATGTTTGTTGTTCAATACGTTCCAACATTTTTTCCTTATCTTGACGACGTTTCTTCGCATAAAGTTGAATCGCAGCTACCATCGAAACAACAAGCCCAAAAATTAACCATGTTGTTAAATCTAAAGGCAAACTACCCTTAAATACAGCCAAAAGAACGATAACAACTAACAATACTGTTGGGGCTTCATTTAAGGCGCGAAATTGTTGACCTGTCCAGTTGCATTCACCAGATGCTAACCGTTTCATAATGCGTCCACAATAGAAATGATACCCCAGTAATACAGTAACCAGAGCTAGTTTAATATGTAGCCAACCCGACTTTAAAATTTCCGGTTCTGTAGAGATCAAACCAATCGCCATTGCCACTGTAACGGCCATTCCAGGCATGGTAATAATATGATAGAGGCGCTTTTCCATAATTTCATATTGCGCCTTGAGAATGGTTTGTGCCGGCTCATCTCGTTCTGAGGCTTCAGCATGGTAAACAAAGAGACGAACTAAATAAAACAAGCCTGCAAACCAGACCACTACACCGATCAGGTGAAATGCTTTAAACCAAAAATAAGCCATAAAAGGTGTTCTTATCGAGCAACTCATCAAGGCGAGTTTAAGATTTCTCTTGGGTCAACAGGGTGATCCCGCAACAAAAGTTAATATACTCTGAGAGAGTAGGGAGTGCGATCGCTGATTGTGTAGTGCCTTGATCTCACTCAATCAGTGCATGAAATGCAAGGGATTTATCCTACTCAAACACTCGATAAAGGTGTTTGAGTAGGATGAACTTCATCTATCCGTGGTAAATCACCGAGCTAAACAGGGGGCTTCATAGGCAGGGCAAGTTTTATAGACAGACGTAATACCATGAGTCTTGGGGTTGTCAAAGATTAGTCGGACTTTAAGTTCCTCAGGAGTTTAAGCTTTTACTCCTGCGTCTTCTAGCGCCTGGCTAAAGTTCTCTGCATACCCTGCAATGAGTTCTGCACAGTCCAAACCGTTGATGATTTTTCGAGCTTGGTAAAAATCAACTTTTTGTCCTTTGTTGGGGTCGCCAATAAAGTTCTTCAACGCATATCCTGTAAAAATACCCAAGAACATCCCATAAAACATGACTATAGCAGAATATTTGGGACTCTTAATAGCATCAGGATCGGCAACAAAATCCGGACTACTGGGGTAAAATTCGCGGACTACAGGAGTTACTTTTGTGTAATTTATGCGTCCGGTTAGTTGAACATAGCCGCGTCCATGAAATCGAGGACCATCGCCGGGTTTGCCACCGTATTGCGGGCCGTTACCTAAGTCCTTTCTGTTGCAATAATTCTCTTGAAAGTAAGCCGTTGAACCGTATTCGGAAATAGGCTGCATTTTTTGAGCTGTCTCATGGTAGGTCGTTGCAAGCATATACGCTAACCATCCAATAGTGCGAATACCCCAGTCGGTCTTTAACTCACCTACGGGTTGTACTGGTGGATCTTCCCAAAAATTTAGAATCGCCTCTATTCCGTCCACTTGGCCTGGGGTGAGATTGCCACTAAATAGGCTATTTCTGATCCGATCGTAAAAAATCTTTCTGTCCATTAAGATTTCCTTCTAAAGAGAATAGACGAGTGTAAGCCTATGGAGGGAGCGCTCCTATAAGCTGCTTCTATAAAAAAACGATTGTAAAAGATGATTTCGGAATTTGTTGACTTAGAACCCTTTTCTCAAAGCTATGGCTGATTAACAGCTCTCTCACCAGTTAAACCTATTGCTTCATTACTCAATTGTTGCTTCGAGCAATCCTAACCTACACTTCGTTTATAATCTCAGCATCAAATTAAATGATATCGATCGCCGAGGACGAAGAAGATGAGTCACTATATAGCAAGCCTAAATGAGTTGTGCAAATATAGCGCTTCGCGCTAGGGAATAGGCAATAGGGAATAGGCAATAGCTTGTATGGCTTAGGTTCTAAGGCTTCAAGCTGTACCTCATAGAATAGAGAAACGCTATACAATGAATTTAATAGCCATAGATTCAACGGTAATAACGCTAACAAGCAAAGTCTTTTGGGGACAAAATATCATCAAGTGAAACTGATAAATGGAAGAGAGATAAGCTCAAGTAACTTAACTGAATGTTTGATCAACTTTGGTCAAGAACATGATGCTAAATTTAGGGAACAGGTGATGACGATGATTCCCGACGGAGCAGTGATCATAATGGATAGAGGTTTTGCCAGTTGGGAATTTATAGAAGAAATGAGTAAAACTCAGACAAAATTTGTGGTTCGGATTAAGAATCATATGAAAACCCAATTTAATCCCCAAAGATATCGAGTGGTATGCTTTCATGATCCAGAAACCCAAACCGAATATCGTCTGGCTACTAATCTAAAAGACATGACGGATGAAGAAGTATCAGAAATTTACCGTAAACGTTGGGATATTGAAATTTTGTGAAAATTCTTAAAGATGCATTTAAAGCTGGACAATTTAATCACTAAAAACATTCCCGGTGTCCGACTACAAATTCTTATGTCGTTAATTGCTTATTTGATTTTACAGTTAATGGAAATTCATGAATTTTATGGGCATACATTACTAGATAAATTTCGTTATTTGCAACTTAAATTAAGTCAAAAATGCTCCCTCATCCATTGGAACTATGATTAGCTCCCAGAGACTCTTATTTAGTTTAATGTAAAGTTTTATGCCGAAATTCAACACTTCTGGCTGAAACCCTCATTCTGTTGTAACCTGAACCCCCGATTCTCTCGTGAGATTATCCCCAAAACGGTCTTAACTCGAACTGAGGTTAGCATTAGCTTTCAGATAAGACCCCGGCCCCAAATGCTGTAGCTTAGGATAACAACTCCGGTAATGCGTCTCGCTCACAAATAACCACAGAATACGAGTCCGCCGATTTTGGGGCGGTGGGGGGCAGGGAGCATAACCATCTGTGTAAATAATTAGGCCATCGTAATCCCGGTGTTCATCAAGATACGTCAAAACCGGGTGAAAATTCGTGCCACCTCGTCCGGTTAGCTTGACCTCGTGCTTGGCGCGACGGAACGTCATTAAGTCGGCGGTAATCTTGGTATCAAATTGAATCACATCGATCGCCGGTACACCGTAGTTAAAAAAGCGATTCACCACCGAAAATCCATGCTGTAGCTCTTTCGTTCCCATGGAGCCGCTCACATCAATGGCAAACAGCAAACGGGTGGTAAAGTCACGACGACTACCCATATAGGCGAACCCATAGCGGCGATTGGGTTTCATGCGGGTGAGCCGTCGCTGTTGGCTGAGGATAGAGGTGCGAAACTTGCGTAAAACCGCCCGATAGTCGAGCTTAGGGTGCAGATTGGCTAAGATACGTTCGCGCAATTTGCCGCCAATGCTACCCCAACTGTTATTGGCTTGAGCCATTCTCACTAGATCGTCTAGGTGATCGCTCAATAATTCATCTCGATCCCACTGGTCAGTATTTTCTACACCGCTCAAGTTTACATCGGTATAAACCACCAGGAGATCTGGGGGGCGATCGCTAGGGATTGAAGTCGGTTCAGATTCACAAGAGCCAGGAGAGCCTGATGCAAGTGCAGCATTCGCTTCCCTCATCTCTACTCCTGGCACTCCAGAGGCTGCTCCCTGTACACTGGAGGACTGTTGGTCGAGCAATTTGTGGTAATAAAACTCGAAGAATAGTTGGTCATAATTGCGATCGCCAAAAACATCCTGCGCCCGAGGAAAAGGCAGCTCGGTTTGCAAATATTCCTGGAGCGTTAAATTGCTGGCAGCATAGCTAATCGCCGAGTGCGCTTGGCGACGACTGTAGGGGTGTTTGAGCAGAATTCGTAGAGCTTCAAAGCGCAGGGTGGCTTCCAGGTGGCGATTGCTCAACTGGGCGATAAACTCCGGATTGTACTCAATTCGTCCCCGTTGCACGCGAATCGTTTGAATGCGCGGCTCGGAAACTAAAGCGTGACTTGTCCAAGTTGCCAGCAACAGTGGCTCAACCAGCAACCACTTTTCCACAATCCGAGCAATACGGTGACGGGCGATCTGTTTCATATCAATTAAAACTGAAAAATGGGGGTTGTAGCATGAAAAATGGTATTCTCATTACCGATAACCTATTATCCTTCTGCCGCGCGTTTCGGACTTCGTCCGACATGAACATCTCCGCGAAGCGGAAAGCGCTATATCGTTTTGGCGGCAAAAATCTCGGCGGCGCTCAGTTGCAATTCTGGGAAAGCCAAAGACTCAATCCTCTCGTTTCCGGTAAATAGCGTTACCTGATATTCCCCATCCACCAGTTGGTAAACTGAGAGAGTCGGTTGTTTGGGATTACCAATAAACCGCCGACCACCTAAACCGAGATAATCTACAATCCAGTATTCGGGTATACCCATCAGTTCGTAATCCCCGACCTTCCGCAGATAATCATCTTGCCAGTTTGTACTTACAACTTCTATAGCTAATCGCACGGAATTTCCCTTAGTAATAACCGATTTTTTCTGCCAATGGGGTTCCTCAGCCAGTTGCGCTTTATTGAGACATATCATGTCAGGTTGGTAACCGGATTCGTCATCGAGTGGTTTCAGCAAGCAATCGCCAGGAATTGTACAAGGTAATTCGTAACGGTCGATTTGAACTCCCAGTTTTATCGTTAAAAAACCGATGACGTTAGAATGTTCCCCAGTTGCTAAAGGCATTTTTACTATTGCTCCATTGCGTAGTTCGTATTTACAGGTCGCATTTTCCGGATACCAGTCAACAAATTCATCGAATGAGATAGGTGTCGTTAGAGTTGCAATCATATTAGGGAATAGGGAATAGGGAATAGTGCGATTCGTTCGCTATTCCCCTAGGCTAACTTATTAGCTCAGGGGATTAGCGACAAGGTTAACTACCTAGGGTTTGATTAGCGATACTCCTACGGAGTCGCTTGGCGAACGCTATCAGCCCGGAAAAAAAGTAGAACCTTGACAACTCAATCATCATGTAGGTGCGATTGATTCTATATCAAGTCCTACCCTCCTTCTTCTTGGAGTGAAAGCATTTCCTGCTGCTGGAGACCTGGTAAACCTCTGGTGGTGAGCGAGGAAAAAAGGGGGGATCTGATAGCCCGATTTGGAAACCCACCAAGCAAGAACTTATGGATAACTCCGTGTGAAGATGTGTTGGAAGCGTCGTCAATTCCAACCAGCCAAAGGGCTGACAGGCTGGAAACAAAAGTTAACGGAAAGGGGTGGATAGATTTATTCCGCTATCGACAAGAAGACCAATCTTTCCCGGCGTACAGCATCATCCTAACAGTTCAATCCATGATGATTGGGAACGAAGTAACAACCGATTAACTCTCAGTTATTCAACTTGAGCAGTCAACCGAGACGAAAACTCTATCAAAAGGTAGGTTAATAGGTTGAAGGATGTAGCCAGAAGCCAAGGCTCTAGGGAAAGCCTAGAGATATGCAGACGGGCTACGGGTCATACGAAAGATTCACAGACGAGTCAATCTAAATAAGCCTAATGCGAGTTTAGAGACTACGAAGGGATGCCCTTAATGCGTACAGAGATTACCCAGGTAGCTTCCGTAATTGCCCGGATTAAAGATGAGAGCAATACATCAACTACACTATAAGCTCTAAGGCGGTTGAGAGTAAAGGATTGAAGTTCTAGGAGTCAAAGTTAGGATTCGTTAGCCTAACGTCCGTGTCAAGGATAGTATGATTCAGGAGCCCTGTGCGGTGAAAGTCGCACGCACGGTTTTGAAGCAGAGGGCAAGAAGGCGACTTCTTGCTCGACTGTAACGGTTTTTCAGGTTCAAACCTGAATCGCCTCCAAATATTCTGACAAGAAATCAATCAGATCCATCGATTCAGCGACAAAGCCCATAGCATCGCTAAATTTGGGCCCCTGAACCAGAGAGGAAAAATGAGCGATCGCCTCCTGTTGTTTGGCTTTGGCGAGATATTGGAGATATTTCAACAGATTTTTGCGGGCATTCTCCGCTTTATTGTCAGGACAATGCCCGGCATTGAGCCAGAGTAAGACCCGTTCGTTCAAACTGGCAAAGTCCTGAATTTCCAGGTCTTTGAGCTGTTTGGAATGCTTCGCAAATTGCAATAGAAGTTGCTCAGGACTCAGACCCCGTTGGGTAGCCAGGCTTTGGCGAAAGGTGATACTGGCGCGAGTCCCCACCATACCGGCAATCAGTTTGAAGTGAATGTCTTCCAGCTTTGGATGGTTGCGCACAAAATTCGCGACTTTCACCCAAGCGCGGCGATCGGGGGTTTTGACGAGTCCGGCGGTGGCGATCGCCGCATCTGCATCTGGATTGTCGCCATCGAGATAGTCCGGATGCTGTTGGATAAAGGTTAACACTCGCGCATCGATATTGCGATCGGAAGCCCAGAGTAGCCAATCTTCTACCGTCGGCGCAAACTCGTAGAGATTGAACCGCGACACCAGCGCCGGATCGAGTTCCGTCAGTTGATATTCTTCTCCCCCATTCACCGCAGCAATGACAATACTGCCAGGGGGTAGCGCTTTACCGGCTAACGTTTTGTTGAGGGTGAGGTCTTGAACGGCTTGCAAAATTTCGGGTCGGGCGCGGTTAAGCTCGTCTAGGAAGAGTACCACCGGGCGATCGGGTTCCGGCCACCAGTAGGGCGGTAAAAACACTGATCGCCCCGTTTTCTCGTCTTTGTGCAACAAGCCAATCAAATCCCCCGGATCGCTCATCTGACCCAGAAAGAAGGGGATAACAGGCAAGTTCTGGCGATCGCGGTAGAAATGGCTAATCATTTCCGATTTGCCAATCCCATGCTTGCCCACCAGGAGGATATTTTGCTCCGGTGGAGTCAGTTCCAGAACGTGATAGAGTTCCCTCGCATCAATACGAATCATTGTCTTCGACCTTTCACTACAAATCCTGATGACGAATCCAGCCAGAGCGGCCGTAGCCCCGCTTAAGACGAGTTGTAAAACGAACGCCGGTGTTGTAAGTCTCGCGCAGAGTCTGAATTGCGGTTCGCAATTTGGGTAGCACTTCCTTGAATTGGTTAAAGGGAATCAAAATAGCAAAATAGTCGTTGTTGTCAGACAGACGAATAATCAGCTTGAGCTTAACTGTATCGACTTCGGTGGCAAAGTCAAATTGATCTTCTTTGGCTATTTTACGCACCTGAGCCAAGATAGCTTGCACTTTCAAGTCTTTCTGTTTTTGGCGCTTGGCAGCCTGTGCTTTTTGCCGGTCAACCCTCTGGAAAAATGCTTGAATGAGGGCAACTATCTCACTGATGTCTGAAACGGGGGCAGGCGATCGCTCTCCCCCTAACTCTACCCAGAGCTGTTGCTCCGGACTCAAGAGTAAATGTAAATGGGTGTGATTTCGATACCAACGCTCGCTGGATTCTTCGAGCAAAATACAACAACAGAGGGTATTGCTGGGAGGCTGATCTGCACTCGATCCCCTTTGGAAACGATGGTAATGGTGACAGTTATCATGCCGCTCTGCACCAGCGAGAGGCTCAACTCGCGCCAATAAGTCTTCTGCTAGATCTTTAGCCTGTTCGGGATTAACGCTAAGGGGTTTTTGCCCGGATATATTCTCCCGGAGCAGTTTTTGCAAACTTCGTGATGTGATGGACATAAGATAAACGACCTTCTTTCACTCAGATTTGGCAATTTTGCGATCGCGAAGCGACTGGGCAGGAGTATCGCTACTAGCACACCCTCAATTATATCGACTGGCGATCGATCTCCGCTCAACATCCTCATTCCCAGTAGATGATAGCGATCGCCCCAACCCAACAAAGAAACCGGGTTTCTCCCATAACTTCCGACTCTCAACTACCATCTGGCTTGAGAAACCCGGTTTCTAGACCTCCCGCGATAAAACTTTAGTCAGAAAAGAACGCCCACCTCTTAGGAAGAAATACCCAACCTTTATCATGAATCAATTTTTGCTTTTCTGCTGGTGATAAAAGAACGAGGTATAAACTAGGGGGGACATCGCACACCTCAAATTGATAACCCGTCTTCGCGATCGTTGGATTAATTTGTCCAGCTAAAATCAACGGTTCATCTAGAGGATCTAGCGGAGTCAAATTATAGGGTTTACCATTCAAGCTAAAACCAATGGACTCTTGTCCTAACTCAATAATATTCTCTGGCATAAACTGGCCGCGAGAAATCTTAGATAAAGCTCCTAATGTTTCCATTAATACGGGTAAAGTATAGGGCGGAGGGAGTTCTCCATAGAAAAGCTGTGGGGTTATCCCAATAACTCGTTGGCTATCGAGTTTCAGGAGTTTCCAATCATTCTCCCAATCAAACAACTCTGCGACTCCACCTTGATAGAGTTCTATTTGTCTGCCAATAATTGCCATGGCTATAGATTCATCAGGAAGATCATGATATTCAGTAAAGAAACCGAGATCGCAGTAGTATCTTATTTTTTCCAGAAAACGAGTTTTAGTATTCATTGAATTTACAGGGAGAGATCGCCATGAATCTATTTACATTGATGTTTGCAATTAATCTTGTTTTCAGAAAAACCTATGATTCTCATTTATTGGACTATTTCAATAGAACATATAACTATAATATTCTTCATAACGGCGATAGTTCTAGTACCAACTTCTCCTGTCGTTGAAGATAAACGCATAATGTTCCCAACAGTTTTCAAATTCCCAGCCGTTTATAGGAATTATTTTTTGTTTCTCTTGTTCTGATATGAGAAGAATTAATAGATTGGAACGGCAGTTTGAATATGATTCAAATTGATACCCTGTTTCTGCAATAATTGGATTAATTTGACCAGCTAAAGTTAATGGATTGTCTGGAGCATCTTCTATGACAAGACTACAAATTTTGCTATTTAAATTAAATTGAATTATCTCTTTGTCTATCTCTACAATATTCTGAGGTCTAAACTTGCCACGGGAAATTCTAGATAAATCTGCCAATGTCTCTAACAGGATCTCGAAACTATAGTCTGGTGGCTCTAGTCCATACAAAAATTCCAGTGATGTACCGATAACTCGTGTGCTATCTAGTCGAATCATTTCTCCATAACTTGCTTCAAGAAATAATCGCTTCGGCTGTCTACCATCATCCATGGAAAGACAAAGAATTTCAAGCATCAGAGCATCATCACTAAGATATCTATATTCGGCAAAAAAGCTAAGATCGAACAATTGTTCAACTGTCTGAATAAAATACTTCTTGTGATGTTTTTTTCGGTTTTATCTTCAGTATTGACTTCTAATAGGTAATCTTTTTCCAGAAGCTTCCAATGTTTTTTGTAACCCAACAGCTTGGTTATATCGCCTGTATCGATATCTACTTGTTTGCGACGAATCATCTCTATGGCTTCCACAAGCTTCCAATCATTTTTGTCACTATAGTTTTGGTAACCAAAATTTTCGTCACCAAACAAGTCGGCTATACCCTCTGGATCGATGTCTGCTTGTCTGCTAAGAATTTCTATGGCCATCTCTTCATCTGAAAGATTGTAAAACTTTGTATACATTTCGATACCGCAGTAGTATCTTATTTTTTCCAGAAACCAATCTTTAGTATTCATTGCATTTACCGACAGAAATTCCTCTAACACCAATGGTCTTCGTTATTTTTTTAGTAATTGAAGAAAACTTGATAATGTTCCCAACAATTTTCAAGTGTCAATCCTTTTTTATCTATAATTTTTTGTTTCTCATCTTCTGACAAGAAAACCATGAATTCATCAGGATAGCCATCCGAACATGATTCAAATTGATATCCTGTATCGGCAATCATTGGATTAATTTGTCCAGCTAAAATCCAAGGATCGTCTGGAGGGCCTTTTATGGCAAGACTACATGTTTTTTGATTTAAATTAAATTGAATTAAATTTTTCTCTATCTCTACAATGTTCTGAAATATAAATTTTCCACGAGAAATTCTAGATAAATTTACTAATGTGTCTAACAATATCTCAAAACTATAGTCTGGGGGTTCTTCTCCATCTAACATGTCATACCATATATCCAGACGAGGCAAGAGCCAAAAATGATCGCAAATGTCATCTATTTTATTAGCTAGATTTTGCTTCTCTTTTTCTGATAACAGAATGATATACAGATCATATCTCTCATCTCTCTCATATTTGCAATCAACATCATACCCACTTAATAATTCAAATTGATATCCGATTTCGGAAATTATAGGATTGATTTGCACAGCCAAACTTGAAGGTTCATAAGGAAGTCCATTGAGTGTAAGATTGTGGATTTTACCCTCTAAATCAAATTCAATACAGTTTGGATCTAACTCTACAATATTCTCAGGCACGAATTTACCACGAGAAATTTTAGATAGCTTTCCTAAGCTATCTAATAATGTATCGAAGGTATGCTCTGGTCTTTTGTTGCTGTTTTTATCAAGTAATGTATCTTGCTTTCCTGTTTTTTGTCGTCGTATTTTTTTCCACTCTTCAAGTGAGGGACAACAGAGAATTCGCTCCGTATCTACCTCTAACATTTCCCAATAATTTCCTTCCAGAAATAATGTCTCTGGAGAGCGATCACAGTCTATGCTGAGACCAATAATTTCTAGGATCAGAGCATCATCAGAAAGATGGTGATGTTTGGCAAAAAAACCGAGATCGCATAAGGTTCGAGCCGTCTGGAGAAAATGACTTTTTTTATATTCGACTTCCCCTGCGTCATCTCCCTTGTAGATGGGTAATAAGAAATCTTTCAATGTTGGCGAGATTCCAGTGCCTGAACCGCCGTTATTCAGCATGGGGTCTGGGTATCTATAACCTTGCATTTCTATCCGGAAATGATACGATTCCTTGCTAGGATATCCTGCCATTGATTTTTTTGTCAACTGCTTGAACTTTTACAAATCCTTAGTTGACATTTGGTAATATTGCGATTCCTCCAGAAAGCTTCGCTAACGCGGCAGCGATGGGTCGCATTATCGCGAAGCGACTGGGCAGAAGTATCGCCCCCAACCCACGCTCAATTAGATCGACTAGCGATCAATTGATTATTGTGTCAACTTAATAAACCTTTACAAATCCTTAACCTTGAGTAGAGTTACCGTAACTAGAGATACAACAAAATTGCAGAGGATGAGTGAATAATCATCATTCACGATTGAGGAGGATTGCCTGTGAATGCAGCCGAACAAGCAAAAAACTTTGAAGTCGCCAGCCAAATAGCTACCGTCATCAACCTGTTGAAGTCCCAGTTTCCGGATGCGCGGGTGGATATGAAGCCTTGGATGAACGATCCGTGTACCCAAGAACTCGTCGATCCTGACTCCATCGATCTGGGCTTCCATTTTCCTGGATTTAGTCGATCTTTCCAAAGTCGTTCCGTGCTGATCCAGATTCGCTTTCATCACGATCGCCTAGAAAACGCTTATCGGGCGATCGGCATTGAGGTAACTGGATACAGCCACAAAGGGCAACAATGGCGATTCTCCACCGTGGAGAATTGGCACTTTGAGGGCGAAACCCAACCCAATCCAGACACCGCAAGCAAATTGAAGCAGTTTTGCCGTCAAACCTTAGCACTGTTCAATCGCGGCGATCGCACAGCATAAAAACCCATCATCCTAGCAAGATGAAAGTTTGATTTCCTAAAATCCCAAAAATATCTTAATATTGTCTCAAGACTGGATTTGTCATTAGACAACTTGCTGATAACCACAACCATCTTAGGAGGACAAGTATAGTATGGCCCTCGTACCCATGCGACTTCTGCTCGATCACGCAGCCGAAAACAACTACGGTATCCCAGCATACAACGTAAACAACATGGAGCAAATCCTGGCCATCATGCAAGCTGCTGATGAAGCCGATAGCCCCGTAATTCTGCAAGCTTCTCGTGGTGCTAGAAAATATGCAGGTGAGAACTTCCTCCGTCACCTGATTCAAGCCGCAGTTGAAAGCTATCCCCATATTCCCATTGCTATGCACCAAGACCATGGGAATGCTCCTGATACTTGCTATACCGCTATGCGCTATGGTTTCACGAGCGTCATGATGGATGGTTCCTTAGAAGCTGATGCCAAAACTCCTGCCAGCTTTGAGTATAACGTTAACGTTACTGCTGAAGTTGTTAAAGTTGCTCACTCCATTGGGGTTAGTGTTGAAGGAGAACTCGGTTGCTTAGGTTCTCTGGAAACTGGACAAGGTGACAAAGAAGATGGTCATGGGTTTGAAGGAACGCTCTCTCACGATCAATTGTTAACTGATCCTGACGAAGCTGTTCAATTTGTAGAACAAACTCAAGTAGACGCTTTAGCTGTTGCGATTGGAACCAGCCATGGTGCTTACAAATTCACCCGCAAACCTACTGGTGAAATCCTAGCAATCAGCCGCATTGAAGAAATCCACAAGCGCCTGCCTAACACCCACTTGGTTATGCATGGATCTTCTTCTGTACCTGAAGATTTAATTGCCATCATCAACCAGTATGGTGGTAGCATCCCTGAAACCTACGGCGTACCCGTTGAAGAAATTCAGAAAGGAATCAAGAGCGGTGTGCGTAAAGTTAATATCGACACCGACAACCGGTTAGCCATTACCGCTGCTATCCGCGAAGCGGCATCTAAAGATCCTTCTAACTTCGATCCTCGCCACTTTATGAAGCCTTCTATCAAGTACATGAAAGAAGTTTGCTTGGATCGTTATCAACAGTTCTGGACTGCCGGTAATGCCAGCAAGATCAAACAAGAAACCTTGGATGTTTATGCCGTTAAATATGGCAAAGGTGAATTAAACGCAACCACCAAACAAGTAGCTGCTGTTTAATTTTTCTTGAGTATTTGCTCTTCGTTTGTTCCTAACTGTTCACTGATATTATGGATGGGGGATGAATCTTCGGGTTCATCCCTTTTGTTTAATGTTATGACGCTTTGCGCTAGGGAATAGGCTTTTGGTACATATATAGATAGTTAATTCAATTAATACTGAGACACTCTAAGAGTGTCTACAACAACGGTATATGTAGGGGCGAAAAATTTTTCGCCCCTACATAAATGTCTCACTGTTATTTGAATTGACTATAGCTTTGAGGATTCAACACGGTCTCTCATAACGCAAGCAAAGCGCTGTAGGTTGTAGGAACGAACAACGGTTTGCCCCTAAAGGTTGCGTACTTAAACCTTGAAATTGTCGGTAATGCGACTCATGGCTTCCTCCACATTTTCCCGACTGTTGAATGCCGAGATACGGAAGTAACCTTCTCCAGCAGCGCCAAATCCCGATCCGGGAGTCCCCACGACATAGCACAAATTGAGCAATTTGTCAAAGAAATCCCAACTCGAGAGTCCTTGGGGGGTTTTTACCCAAATATAGGGCGCATGAACTCCACCATAAACGGTTAATCCAGCATCCGAGAGCTTTTGACGGATAATTTGGGCATTTTCCAGGTAAAACTTGATTAAGCCTTGAACTTGGCTTTGTCCTTCTGGAGAGTAAACCGCTTCTGCTCCACGCTGCACCAGATAGGAAACGCCGTTAAATTTGGTGGATTGGCGACGATTCCACAGTTGATGTAGGGTGACTTCTGCACCGTCAGACGCGGTGACTTTTAAGCTTTTGGGAACGACGGTATAGGCACATCGAGTTCCTGTAAATCCCGCATTCTTGGAGAAGGAACGAAACTCGATCGCACATTCCCGTGCGCCTTCGATTTCATAAATAGAATGGGGCAGCTCTGGATCGGTAATAAATGCTTCATAGGCAGCATCAAAGAGAATCACGGAACCATTGGCTCTAGCGTAATCGACCCAAGCTTTCAGGTCAGCCTTAGATGCGGTTGCCCCCGTGGGATTATTGGGGAAACAGAGATAAATTAGATCTACGGGGCGATCGGGAATTTTGGCGGTAAAGTTATTCTCGGCTGTAATGGGCAGATAGAATAAGCCTTCATATTCGCCCTTATCATTGACTGGTCCAGTATGACCCGCCATGACATTAGTATCCACATATACTGGATAAACGGGATCGGTGACAGCAATGGTGTTACCCTTGCCGAAAATGTCCAAAATATTGCCTGTATCGCACTTACCGCCATCGGAGACAAAGATTTCCGATGCATCAATCTCACATCCCCGTGCTTGGAAATCCTGACTAGCAATCTTTTCCCGTAACCAAGCATACCCCTGTTCTGGGCCATATCCTTTAAATGTAGCCCGATCGCCCATGTCCTCCACTGCCTTAATCATTGCTGTGCGGCAAGCTTCGGGTAAAGGTTCCGTTACATCTCCAATACCTAGCTTAATAATGGGAGCATCCGGATTAGACTCAGTAAACACTCTCACCCGTCGGGCAATTTCTGGGAATAAATAACCCGCCTTCAACTTGAGATAATTTTCGTTAATCGTGACCATTGTGGCTTTATTGAGACTCTTTCTATCAGCTTAGGCGTAAACCGGTATCATAGGAAGATCTCCGATCGCCAGTCATGAGAGATGAGCTAGTCATCTTTGAGTTGGGTGAAGGTAATGTCGAGTAGGGCAGGTTAACATTGAGGTGTAACCCACCCCCACAGATTATGCTTTCTTCAGCCAGCTAAACATAGCTCGTAGGTCTTTCCCTACCTCTTCGATGGGATGTTCAGCTTCTTGACGGCGCATGGCATTAAATCCGGCTTTACCCGATTGATTTTCTAACACAAATTCACGGGCGAATTGACCGCTTTGGATTTCTTCGAGGATTTTCTTCATTTCGGCGCGGGTTTCGTCGGTGATAATCCGATGTCCGCGAGTATAATCGCCATATTCAGCCGTATTGGAGATACTATCGCGCATTTGGGCCAAGCCGCCTTCGACCACCAAGTCTACAATTAACTTGACTTCGTGGAGGCATTCAAAATAGGCTAATTCCGGTTGATATCCTGCCGCTACCAGCGTTTCAAAACCGCTCTTAATTAGGGCACTTAAACCACCGCAGAGGACAGCTTGTTCGCCAAATAAGTCAGTTTCAGTTTCTTCGCGGAACGTGGTTTCCAGGATACCCGCACGAGTACCGCCTACACCTTTAGCATAAGCCATGGCGCGATCGCGAGCTTGTCCTGTTGCATCTTGATAAACCGCAAATAAACAGGGAACTCCTTCCCCTTGTTCATAGGTTCGCCGCACCAAATGTCCCGGCCCCTTTGGCGCTACCATAATGACATCTACATTTGCTGGAGGAACCACTTGACCAAAGTGGATATTAAAACCATGGGCAAAGGCTAAAACATTACCTTCACTCAGGTTCGGGGCAATTTCATTCTGATAAACCGTCTTTTGCACCTCATCAGGCAGTAAAATCATAATCAGGTCTGCTGCTTTCGCGGCATCCGCAACAGGTTTAACCGTTAACCCGGCAGCTTCTGCTTTGGCTGTTGACTTACTCCCCTCATACAACCCCACAATCACCTTAACCCCACTCTCCTTTAAATTCAGCGCATGGGCATGTCCTTGGGAACCATAGCCAATAATGGCAACAGTTTTACCGTTCAGTAAATCTAAGTTAGCATCCGCGTCGTAGTACATCCGGGCCATAATCACGATTCTCCTTGGTGATTGATTTGTATTTTATGCCAGCCTTTAAGTTTAGCGCGTTGTGGGGAAAAAAGCAATAGGCAATAGGTAAAACTGCTTCACGTCCATAGGGACTCAACAGCACACTGAAACTCTGGCAAAAGGGGACTTGTGAGGGTATCTTGGTCAGATAGGGTAACAGCTTTTTCTAAACGGGCTTGGTTACGGCGATAGATTTCAATTTCTCGTTGCTGATAATCAACGATCCAGTATTCTCGCACTCCTTGGACAGAATACAACTTTAACTTATTTCGTCGGTCTTGCTTCTTCTCCTTCTCTAACATCGATCAAACCTCAACCACCAACTCTGGCGCACCCCTCAAATCTCCATCATCATCTAACAGTTTGGCAAGACGTTTATGGGAGTTCCAAACTACATCAGGAATCACATCATTACTCTCAGAAAAGATAATCCCAGGACAAAACACGGCTTCTCCCAAATCCGTTTTCTCTGACCATATATTTAAACAGAAATAGACATGACCCATAACCATTTGGTGATGCAAATGGGGCATTTGAGTCCTGAATAATTCTCCATCAATAATTTCATACCTTATGCCATTATCAGGGAACCCTTCTAAATCTTTACTTGTCCAACGGACGGCTTTTACTTCTGATGAACTCATGGTTACAGGGCATCTATAGGATTTTTAAATGAGTTTTAACCGTGTGCCCGTCATCCCCCAGCCCCTTCTCCTGTGGGAGAAGGGGAGAAAAAGTCCCTCTCCCATAGGAGAGGGATTTAGGGAGAGGGCATTTCTATTCGTCTTCCCACAATACTTCTAGAGGACACTGAAAGTCTGGCAAAAGGGGGCTAGTGAGCGTATCTTGCTCAAATAAGGTAACAGCTTTTTCTAAACTTCCTTGATTACGGCGATAGATTTCAATTTCTCGTTGCTGATAGTCAACGATCCAGTATTCTCGCACTCCTTGTACAGAATACAACTTTAACTTCGTTTCTTTATCTCGCTTTTTATCCTTCTCTGACTTCGATAATATCTCAATTACCAACTCTGGCGCACCCGTAAAGTGTCCAGATTCATCTAAAACTTGGGATAGACGTTCGCGGGATATCCACACTAAGTCAGGGATTACATTATCACTATTGGAAAAAATAACTCCAGGACAAAAAAATGGTTTTCCTAAACCTGTTTTTTTTGACCAAATTCGTAGTTCTGTATAAATCGCTCCAGAAATGTCCTGGTGATTTAGATGGGGCGATCTGGTCATGAATAGTTCTCCATCAATAATCTCATACCTCGTGCCATTGTCGGGGAATCCTTCTAAATCATCAATTGTCCAACGGACGGTTTTTACTTCTGATGAAATCATGGTTACACTCAGCCTCTAGAGAGTTGCCAGGGATGGGATAGGGTTCGTCTATGTTAGCGTATTATATGAGCGATCGCCTTTGAGCCTTTGAGCTATAATTCTCTAAATCTATCCTAAGCAAGGGTAACCGGTGGAGTAAGTGAACAAAATGCCTACTGCCGATCAGCTAGAAAGTTTGTATCGGGTGAGCTATCAATTAACATTCATTAGATATTGAGTCTGAGATCGTGCCTAATGGGGAGGTATTCTGATGTATCCAGTCAATTTTGAGGCAATGCAGTGATGACGAATTAAAACGTTACTTTCTCAGCAACCGCGAAGATAAAATGGCTTTTCAGGCTTATTTGGACAGATTTAACCAACGTCCAAAATCACTGATTGCTAGTCCAAATGACCCCAATTTTGACGCGAAGATTCAATCAGCCATTCGGGAAAAACTAAAAACGTTAGAGAGCAATTAGCAGAGCTTTGAGGCAATGAATGACCCAACAAGAGGTATGGTAAGGCTAGTTGGATCGCATCTTACTCATAATTGCCCAAATCCTCAATGAAATATTGGGCAGTGTGGTTTTCGCCTTTGATGGTTTCACCACGACAATTGACTATAACTGTTTCAAAGTCGAACGCTATTAGTTTCTTGCCACTGAGAGATAATTGACTCATGATCACTTTTTAAATTCTCCCTATCTTTAAGAAAGTAAATACCAACTTCTCAATTGCCTATTGCCTAGCGCTTCGCGCTATAGTGCATATTTAAGGATTTGATCTAAGGTGGGCAGGGTTAAAGTTGTCGAAAGTGACTCAATCGCTAATCCTCCTGCCCACCTTACGATGATTTCAATTCCTAATTTTCGACTCTAATCGATATTCATGTCCGGGGAACACTTCAATTTGGTCTGGCCCTGCATTAGTAGTTTCCACACAGACAAACCGAAGATAGTCATCATCACTTAAATCGGCAAATTTAGCAGCTTTTTCAGACCAAGGATTCCAGACAACAGCGCTGCTACTCCCTTTAGAAAGGATCTGAATCTGGCGTTTCCAGGTGGAATCATCAATCGCTAACTTAGGTGGAACATTCATGTAAATGCGATCGACTTCTGAGTCAATCTCTACTACTCCAGCTTGAGATTTTTGCACTCCACCCTCTACTTTATCAATATATTCTGTTCTATCTAAGCCCAAAATCCTGACTCCATCAATATTGCCGACCTGGAAATAGGTATGTAAGGCTTGGGTAATTGTAAAGGGTTCATTCCCTTGGTTACGAGTAATTAAACCCACGGTTAAGGTATCACCAACGACAATGTCAATGACTAATTCCCAAGCATGAGGCCAAAGTTCGCGGGTTTCTGGGGTATCGGTTAATCCTAACTGGATTTGGGTTTCTCCTCCTGGAGTCGTTCCGGTGGACAAAACTGACCAAAACCGATTGCGTACAAACCCGTGACTCGGAAGTGTTGAGTCTTCTGGATGGGGGCCAAACCAGGGCCAGCAAACGGGAATTCCACCGCGCAGTCCTTTTCCCGCTTGGATGCGTGCGCTTTCGCTCAGAAACAGGAGATCCTCCGCTTCAGTCATGGGTTGAAAGGAGAGGACATGACCCCCATAAAGGGCAATGGTAGCCTTGGCGAAGTTATTCTCAATTTGGATAATGGGAAAGCCTTCTACTTCTTCAGGAACCGATATAATGCGATCGGGTGGGAACTCGGTTGTGCCATCAATAAATTTGAGTTGGCCGTCAATTGCATAGCGATCATTGAGTTGATTAATCATAAAATAAACCTGATAATTGAGTCTCAAATGTACCTAGCCGCTTGGCTTTTTATTCCATTATTATCCACCAATCATGCTTCATGGTAAATGCTAATTCTATACCCACCGGATTAACGGACGATCGCGTGGAAAGCCTCTATCGGTCCGGCTTGCATAATAATGTTAATTTACCCAATAGTCGTTCCTATCAAGATATTTTACGCGAAACCGTATTTACCTTCATTAATGGGGTATTCTTTTCGATTTTTATGCTGCTGATTTCCCTGGGACGCTACAGCGATGGAGCGATCGTGATTGCAGTATTGTTTAGTGCGGTGATGGTGAGTGTCTGTCAGGAAATTTGGGCGAAACGCAAGTTAGACCGAGTAGCGTTGTTAACCCGTCCGCGATCGCTGGTAATGCGCAATGGTCAAGAATGCACCCTCGATCCTCGTGAACTGGTTCAGGGGGATGTGCTGCATCTGGTTCCTGGAGAGCAAATCATCCTTGATGGAGAAGTGTTGCAGGGACAAATTGAGGTGGATGAGTCTCTGTTAACGGGGGAAAGTGATGCCATTGTCAAAAAACCGGGCGATCGCCTGCTCTCTGGCACGTTTTGCATTAGCGGCAATGGGTATTATGAAGCACAACAGGTGGGGAAGGAAACCCTTGCTTATCGTCTGGCGTCGGGGGCTAGGGCGGTGCGACAGGTGTATACTCCTTTACAGGAACAGATTAATCTGGTGATTCGCATCTTTATTTTGGTGGCTGGGTTTCTGTGGATTTTAGTGGCGATCGCCGTTCTCAGTCGCACCTTATCGGTGAGCGATGGGGTGCAAAAAGCGGCAGTAATCTCCAGTTTAGTGCCTGCGGGCCTCTATTTATCGATTACTCTAGCCTATGCTCTGGGAGCGGTGCGGATGCTAGATCGAGATATTCTGATTCAACAGGCGAATTCTGTGGAATCCCTGAGCCATGTGGAAATTCTCTGTTTGGATAAGACGGGAACGCTAACCGCGAATCAAATTGAAGTGCATCAGTTAGAGGCAATTAATGGTGAAACGGAGCGTCTAGAGCAGGTTTTAGGCGTTTATGCCGCGAGTTCGACGACTCAAAATGCCACCAGTGAGGCGATCGCTCGTTATTCTCCCCGTTTCCCACAATCGGTTAAGGAGGAAGTTCCCTTTACGTCTGCACGCAAGTGGAGCGGGTGTATTTTTGCTCCTGGGACAGAACAAGGAACCTATGTGCTAGGCGCTCCGGATATCCTAGCGCGCTCGATTCCCCTTTCCGAGGAAATCCGGGAAACGATTCACCAGTGGACGGAACAAGGCTATCGCGTCTTGCTGTTTGCCGGTTCTCCAGAGATTATCAACCTTTACGATACTCCTTTGGAGTCGCTTCGCGAACGCAACAATACGCCCACGATTCCCCCTACCCTCGCCCCTTTGGGATTGGTAATTTTAGGGGATAAATTGCGTCCGGGAGTGTTAGAAACGCTGCAAGGATTTCAACAAGCAGGGGTGCAACTGAAGATTATTTCGGGGGATTATCCGCAGACGGTACAGGCGATCGCCCGTCAGGTGGGATTAGAGGGAAATTTAGCGATGATTTCGGGAGCGGAGTTAGCCCAAATTGAACCGCAAAAATGGCCGCAAGTCGTGCAAGACTATACCATTTTCGGGCGGATTACCCCCGATCAAAAAGCGCAATTGGTGAAAGAATTGCGCCAAAAAGGGATTTATGTAGCCATGATTGGGGATGGAGTGAATGATGTTTTATCCCTGAAACAAGCGAATTTGGGGATTGCCATGGAAAGTGGCAGTAAAGCAACCAAAGCAGTGGCGGATTTAGTGTTATTAAAAGATTCGTTTGTTTCGCTCCCCTTTGCACTGTTGGAAGGGCAACGAATTCAAAACGGAATTCAGGATGTATTGAAGTTGTTTATTATCCGCATTTTTTCATTTACCTTACTCATTTTAGCCACCGGTCAAGTGATTGGTACATTTCCCTTATTGAATAAACATAGTGCTTTGGTGACTGCGCTTTCTGTCGGCTTTCCAACCATGAGTTTGCCCATTTATGCGAAACCGAGAGGGGAACAGGATGGCAATCGGGTTCGCGCTCTCTTTCGGTTTATTTTACCCGCCACATTATCAGTAACTTTAGCCGGATTAATCGTTTATTTAGGCTATTTAGTCACCAGTGTTTGGCGAGCGGTGAGTCAGGGTGGGATGGTGATTGTCGATAATGAGTTATTAGCTATTCCTCGCAGCGCGTTAGTCACCCTCTTAATCTTCTGTGGCTTAACGTTAATGCTGTTTCTCAAACCCCCAACGCGGTTCTGGGTAGCCGTGGAACCCCTGAGCGGAGATTGGCGATATACGAAGGTTGCGGTGAGTTTGTTGGGGTTATACGGGCTGATTTTGGCGATCGCCCCCGTGAGAAACTTCTTTGACTTGACGCTATTATCAGCATCAGATTACGCCTTTATTGTGGCGATCGTTTTGCTGTGGATGTATCTCCTGCGCCTCACCTGGCGACGGAAATGGTTAGAGCGTTTCTTGGGGAAATTTCATTAATTAAATGAGAATAAAAGCGAGTCCTAAACCATTTTAGTTGTGCTAGAATCCCTGCAAACATAAAACGGATTGGTAAACTACCGGCTTAGAGCCTATTTATAAAGTGAATGTTAAGAGCTAGAGAACGGTAAAATCAAGTCTTGCGAACTATAGCGACTCTTTTGTCCCCCTTTCTCCCTATTCCCCTCTTAAGAGAACTTGTATGCATAAACACTTAGATAAATATCCACCTGCACCTGAGTCACGTGAAGAGCATGCCTTACAAATCTTTCCCTACAAAGAAATGTCTCCAGAAGAGTATGCTGCTCGGAATGCACACGATTGGCTTTGCTTCAGCTTTGACGAATATATTTACAACAATAGTGAGTTGAATGAGTGGATTCATACTCTCGGAGATATATTCTTTACTAAAGGAGCAGTACGAGCGGTAAGAGAGAAATATCTAACCAGAGAGCAGATTGCAGCCGTGGAGGAAAGGGAAAACGAGCCTTTCTGATATCTTACGAAGTTAGGGAGAACATGACTCTACCACTTTACCGATCACTTTTCTCTTCGGGTTTTTCCTTTATAAATCAGCTCTAAGGGGAGAACAATACACGGAGCAATAAATTCCTGATAACGAAGCAGATGCTGTAACGGGCGAGTTGAATTTTCGGCTCCGAAAAGCAACTCACCAACCACAACTGTTGGTAATATCACTTCTGGCAAAGCCAAAATGTTTTCAACTACCCTTTCATCACCATTGAGAAACCGAATGGCAGTTGAAGTATCTAAAGCTGTCTCACCACTCATTTCCATCTACCTGCCGACAATTTTGCCGAATAGCTTGCTGCATCTCCTCTGCCTCAGCATCACTCAAAATTCCCACAAACTTCGCCAGAGGATGTTCTTTCTTACTGACTTGAATTTGGTGTAAAAACTCTAGAACTTTTTGCACTACATCATCGGGTGCTTGTTCAAGTTCTTCAATCAACTGTTGGCGCTTATTCATTGTCTACCAACTCCATTAGCTAAGATTCTGCTTCCTTTCTAAATCGCTCTAATAGCTCTTCACGAGACAATTGTAGCAACAGAGGGGTAAACTCATCTGATGGCAGGGTGGCAATTTCCTCCACAATAGCCAGCAGTTCCTCATTCACTTCTGCAAAACCGACTCGTAGAAGATTAGTAACGAAACGGAGTTTTTCCTGTTGTCGTGTTTCTTCTTGTAGTTGGGAGATCGCTTCTTCATACAATTTATGTAGAGTCACCATTAGCTCCCGATCGTCCCTATTCTGCGTCCTTTGTAAATCGCTCCAGTAGCTCTTCGCGAGACAATTGTAGCAACAGAGGCGTAAACTCATCTGATGGCAGAGTAGCAATTTCCTCCACAATAGCCGCCAGTTCCTCATCTAGTTCTCCAAAACGAACGCGCAAAATATCCGCTATCAACCGGAGGATTCCTTGTCGCCCTTCTTCGCGTCCTTCTTCGCGCAGTTGGGCGATCGCCTCTTCATACAATTGAGTTAGAGTCACGATTAGCACTTCCTCATCTGGATCGGCTGCTGGGTTTTACCGTAGGGCTAAAACCGCTAAAAAATGCCACACTAATTTTATCACATTCGCTCGCCATCGATGGGTTGGCGGCAGGCTCTCCAATTCTTGAATGGCTTGTTGTTGAACTGTTCCTCTTCCCAGAAGTCTCAACCATAGGGTTTCTGGAATTCTCGGCAATTGATGGATAACGATGATAGCACTTTTATACAGATCCCTTAAATAATAGATTCCTGGCGGGCTATTTTCTGCCTCCTTTGTACGAGCATTATCTAGCAAATTTTTGGATATGGACAGAATCATATTATACTCACTTACCGCCACGATCCTTGCTCGCACTCTAACAAGCGATTTAAGATCGCTAAATCCTCTTCGCGATCGCTCTGACGCACTTTATCTTCCATCCCCACATTCACCAACTCTAGCATTAATCGCACTGCCAAGGCTTCTTGCACTTCATCTTCTAGGGTTTCTGGATTGATCTCTTCTAAGTTTTCCAGATAAGACTTGAGATGATTCCATTCAAATGTCTCCATTAGTTGATTAATCACATAAACTTGCTCAGGACGAGCTGTTTTCATCACCGTAGCGATCGGTTGCTTTAAGATTTCTTGAATTTCTGCTTCTGATGCCTTTTGCCGTAACCAATTTTCCGAAGTCGATAGGGGTAAATCGATCGATTTATTGTCTACTTTGGCGAAGGCATGGGCTTCTATATAGGAAATACGACCATCCTGGTTATAATCCGCAGAATCGGCTCTTTCTCCCGTGCGCTTCTGACCACTTAAACCGGCAAAAAAGCTAGAGCTATAGTCCACATAGTCTGCTTCATTCACTTCTGGGGTGCAACCGACCGAAGGTAAAGTTTCTACGGTGGCAAAAAAACCGCATCGAGTCTGCGGGGCAACGGGATTTTCTGAATTCCCCCCTTCATAAATTATATTCGCAAAGGAGCCAGAATAGCATTGAGCCATCATCGTAACGACAGGCTTTTCGGCGGGCATCAGGTCTAACAATTGGGCAAACTCTTGCACACTGACTTGTTGACGATCCCACAATAAAAGCGTATTATTTTCAGTATTTTCTTGATTTTGTAAGCCGTGGCCAGTAAAATAGAGAAACAAGCCTCGATCGAGAGATTGGGCGAGGGGCGCTTGAAACCAATTCGTCAAGTTTTTCAAGGTGGAAGAACCCTTTAAAAAGGGAATTTGAGGAACTTTAAATTTCTCTTCCTGATTCTCATCTAAATAACGCACAGTAAGCTGTCCATCATTTCCATTAGCAAAGAAAAAATCAGCATCCTGTTCTGGGTTATAGCCCAAATATTTCAGCACTCGTTGAAAATAAAGGACATTTTTTTCTAGGGCAATTTCGTTAGTGGCAGGATTTCCACCACCCGCAACCACCAGAAAATTGGGGGGCTGACTCAGAGATTGGCAAGTTGATGAAGTAGAAACAGGTGCAGAATAGGGGGGAAAAACGGCCAGTGCGGATAAACTGGTCAGGGTAGCAGACAATAGATGAGACCAAAACATAACCGGAAACTCTAAGCAAACGATGAATGATTTCCATTGTGCCCAAAATTTTCCGGACTAGGAAACCCGATCGCCGGAAGGAATGAGCCAAAGCCTGTAGGATAGTAAAGGACTTGCTGATGGAACTCGATAATGACCGATCGCCGATCGCCCGAAAATAAGGAAAATCCCTATTTCAAGCGCCTACAGCTCTATGTGTACCTCACCCCCGTCGTCGGATTTGTCCCCGCTCTATGGACGCTCTACCAGAAAAAAGGCGATCGCCAAATCCAACTCACCTGCCGTTTAGCCGTTGTTCTTGCCCTCAGTTGGGCGATCGCCATTAGTCTACTCAACACCAGCGCCAACGCTTCCGAATCCCTGCATCTTCCTCTGCTAATCACCAGCAGTACCCTCACCTCCGGCTACTTTTTCCTTAATATTTGGTTAATGATTCGCCTGTGGAGACACCAAAACATTTGCATTCCGGGCATTTCTGAACTCGGCGATCGCTTACCCTAACCGGAACAAAAACCTACTCTAACCTTCACCAGGTATCAACCAGTGGTGAGAAAGGCAATAATATGTAACAATTGCCGCTGAATCCCAAATCAGAAGAGTCCGAACCTCTTCTCATTATTTCTAATTAAAGTGTGAGGAAACCTGTGTCCATTCATCAAAGCTCCGATCGCAAGACCCCCTTCAAATCCTACCCCCAACCCGTCCCCAGACCCCTTGGGAGTGGTTTGCGATGGCTCTCCATTGGACTAGGACTAACCGGTATTGCCCTATTATCAGCCACGGCTGGGGCCCTGTTAGCCGTCTCTTTAATTAGCACCCCCTTAATGCAAAGCAGACTCACTCCAGAAGAAGCTGCCGTTTTTGGTCAAGGGGAAAAAATCTCTTCCGGTAACAACCTCCAACTCCCCGAACTCACCCGCCCCGTCAACATTATGATTCTAGGGGTAAAAGTCCTCACCTCCGATGTAGACACCCCTCCCGAAGAAATCGCTGATTTAGGATACCACGCCCTCGTCAACTCCTTTGAAGGTCTCAGCGATACCATGCTCATGCTGCGGTTTGAGCCAACCACAAATAAAGTCACCCTCCTTTCCATTCCCCGTGACACCCGCACCTGGGTCGAAGGCCATGGTCTAGTCAAAATCAACGCAGCCAACTACCATGGTGGCCCAGCCCTCACTGCCAGTTCCATCAGCGAACTACTCGGAGGCGTAGGAATTGACCGCTATGTTCGCATCAACGTCCAAGGTATTGAAAAACTGATTGATGCTTTGGGTGGAGTCACGGTTCATGTGCCCAAGGACATGAAATACCAAGATGATAGCCAACATCTCTACATCAATCTCAAAGCTGGAACTCAACACCTAAACGGTGCTCAAGCTCTACAATTTTTGCGCTACCGCTACGATAATTTAGGCGATATTGGGCGCATTCAACGGCAACAGATGTTCTTACGAGCAATGACGGAACAAACCCTCAGTCCAGCCACCCTGAGCAGATTACCCAAAATTTTATCGGTGATTCGCTCCCATATTGACACCAACTTAAGCGTAGAAGAATTATTAGCCCTAGCCAACTTTGCTGGGCAAACCGATCGCTCTAAAATGCAGATGTTACTCTTACCCGGACGATTTAGCGAACTAGAAGAATTTGATGCCAGTTATTGGGTTCCGAATTACGGTAGTATTGACTCGCTCATGGCCGAGCATTTTGATTTTGGCTATGAAGCCTATGACGACTATACCGATTATGAGATCGATCCGACCCAATTGGCGATCGCCATTCAAGACACCACCGGCCAACTCGAATCCGTCGATCAACTCTTCATTTGGTTAGAAGCCCAAGGCTACTATAACCTCTATTCCACTAATTCCTGGAGCGATCCCCTCACTACCACCCGCATTATTGCCCAAGACGGCAATATCGAAAGCGCCAGAGCCATTCGTAACGTCCTCGGATTTGGAGAAGTCCGTGTTGAAAGCACTGGTAGTTTACAATCCGATGTCACCATTCAACTCGGCCAAGACTGGTTAACGCAAATGGCAACAGAATCAAGAATCGACTCTACCTCCTATTCTGAATGGCAATCCTATTAGACCATGAGGGGATAGGGAGATAGGGCGATCGAGGGACGCAGTGAAATTGGAAATTCTCTATTGCCTATTGGCTAGCTAATTACCCATTAACCATTACCCACTACTGCTGTATTGTAATAAAGAGGTGAAAAACGCCCACCCATCTGATCAAACTCCTACGGAACTCTCTATGGCTATTGGATATCTTGCCTTTGTTCTTCATGCACACCTTCCCTTTGTCCGTCATCCAGAAAGTAACTATGTCTTAGAGGAAGAATGGCTTTACGAGGCAATTACAGAAACCTATATTCCCTTAATTCATATTTTTGAAGGACTCAAACGGGATGGGGTAGACTTCAAACTAACCATGAGCTTGACTCCTCCACTTGTCTCCATGCTCATGGACCCCCTCCTACAAAAACGCTATGACCACCATTTAGCCCAACTCCAAGAATTAATTGAAAAAGAAATCGATCGCTACAAATATCACGGTCACCTCAAATATTTAGCAGAATTTTATGCCCAAGAATTTGCCAAGACTCGCGCCACTTGGGAGAGATATCAAGGGAACTTAATTACCGCCTTCAAGCAATTTCAAGATAGTAATAATCTCGACATTATCACCTGTGGCGCAACCCATGGTTACTTCCCCTTAATGAGAAGGCAGCCAGAAACGGTTTGGGCACAAATTAAAGTCGCTTGCGACCATTATCAAGATATCTTTGGTCAGCTTCCGAGGGGCATTTGGTTACCCGAATGTGCCTATTATGAAGGCGTAGAAAAACTGCTCGCTGATGCTGGACTACGCTATTTTCTCATTGATGGTCATGGGATCATGTATGCTCGTCCCCGTCCCCGGTTTGGAACCTATGCCCCCATTTTCACCGAGACTGGAGTAGCCGCTTTTGGCCGCGACCATGAATCCTCCCAACAAGTGTGGTCTTCTCAAGTTGGTTATCCAGGAGCGCCAGAATATCGAGAATTTTATAAAGACTTGGGATGGGAAGCAGAATATGAATATATTAAACCTTATATTTTACCCAATGGACAACGGAAAAATATTGGTATTAAATATCATAAAATCAGCGGTCGAGGCTTAGGATTATCAGAAAAAGAACTCTACGATCCCTATTGGGCAAAAGAAAAAACGGCTGAACATGCCGGGAACTTCATGTTTAATCGGGAATATCAAGTGCAACATCTGCACCGAATTATGCAACGTCCGCCAATTATTTTATCGCCCTACGACGCTGAATTATTTGGTCATTGGTGGTATGAAGGGCCTTGGTTTTTAGATTATCTGTATCGTAAAACTTGGTTCGATCAAAGCACTTATGCGATGACCCATTTATCGGATTATTTGAATGACTATCCTACCCAACAAGTGTGCCGTCCTGCCCAGTCAAGTTGGGGTTATAAAGGATTTCATGAATATTGGTTGAATGAAACCAATAGTTGGATTTATCCCCACTTACATCAGGCAGCCGATCGCATGGTAGAGTTAAGCATACGTGAAGGAGGCGATCGCCTGGAAGAAAGAGCCATTAACCAATGTGCTAGGGAACTCTTATTAGCCCAATCCTCCGATTGGGCGTTCATTATGCGGAGCGGAACCATGGTTCCCTATGCCAACCGGCGCACCAAATCCCATTTGATGCGCTTTAATAAAATCTATGACGATGTGATGGCAGGAAGTATTGATAGTGGTTGGTTAGAAAAGGTCGAGCATATGGACAATATCTTCCCCAACATTGACTATCGGGTATATCGTCCGCGCTAGAGTGTGGAGAGAGGAGTATCAGTAGACACGGGGATAGACTTCTTCTCCATTCCCCTACGGAGAGCGCAAAGCACTGTAAATAACTCAACTGTGTTCCTTTCCCCATTTTTAATTGAGATTAGGAGTTAAGATGACTCATTTGACTCTCGACCTAGAAACCGTCAATTTGACTGATGAGCAATATTATCAGTTGTGCATCAGAAATAAGCATCTTCGCTTTGAACGTAATGCTCATGGAGATTTAGTCATTATGCCTCCCGCAGGTGATGAAACCAGTAATCGTAATGCTGGACTAACTGCTCAACTTTGGTTATGGAATGAAGACCAACAATTAGGTGTCGTATTTGACTCTTCAGCCGGTTTCACCTTGCCTAACGGTGCAAAACGCTCTCCCGACACTTCTTGGATTCCTCTCGAAAAATGGGAAAAAATACCACTAGAAGAACGAGAGAAATTTAGCCATATTTGTCCTGATTTTGTGGTCGAATTAATGTCACCAAGCGATTCATGGAAAGCGACCCAAAAAAAAATGCAAGAATATTTGGATAATGGAGCAAAATTAGGTTGGCTGATCAATCGACAGAAAAAACAAGTAGAGATTTATCGACCCGATCGAGAAGTGGAAAAATTAGACCGCCCTTCTACATTATCAGGAGAAAAGATATTACCCGGGTTTGTTTTGAAATTATCCAAAATTTGGTAAATCCCCCTCGTTCATTCCTTAATCCGTGCTGCGTTTAATGATTCACAATTCACTCTCTGCGATCAACGATCGCCTACTAACTCTTGTGCTGAACCTGTTGAATCACTTCCACCACTTCCTCAAAGTCCAAAGGCTTACTCAAATAGCCATCTGCTCCTGCTTTCATACATTGCTCCCGATCGCCAGCCATCGCCATTGCCGTGACAATAATCACTGGAACCTCTTTCCACAAAGGATTGGCTTTCAAGCGCTGGACTAACTCTAAACCATCCACTTCTGGCAACTGTACATCCATCAAGATTAATGCGGGTAAATTTTGTTGGGTTACTAAGGGAGACTCAATGGTATTGACCATTACTTGACCATCAGCGATCAATTCCACCCTATAGCCTTCCAGCTCCAGGATCTCAGAAATCAAGGCTTGATTATAGGGTTGGTCTTCTACCACTAACACCCGCTTCCCATTCACTTCTTTAGGAGGATCGCCGATGGGAGGCCCCTCTTGATCCAAGTCCATCTCCTTAGCAGATAAACGACTCATTCCCGTCAGGGGTAACCAAACTCGAAACACGCTACCTTTACCCTCTTGGGACTCAAACGAGAGAGTTCCCCCATGGAGTTCAGCCAGTCGTTTCGTTAGGGAAAGACCCAAACCTGTTCCCTCATGACGACGGGTTAAAGAGGAGTCAATTTGTTGAAAGGGACGAAAGAGTAGGTGTTGTTGATCTTCGGGAACGCCAATACCTGTATCTTGGACTTCTAAACAAAGATAGGGAGTACTCTGATTAATAGGGGAGCGATCGCAGCGATTTTCTTGGGCTAATTCTTCCCCATATGCTAATCTGCCCTTGAGTTTAATCTGTCCCTTCTCCGGAGTAAACTTCACCGCATTAGAGAGCAAATTGACTAAAATTTGACGGATACGCCGTTCATCGAGTAAGGCCTGATCCAAACGATAATCCAACTCTAACGAGAGAATTTGCCGTTTTTTATCTGCACGGGGTTGGATCATCTTCAGACAATCCGTACATAGCTCATGAATACCCAGAATTTGTAGCTCCAGTTCCGATTTACCCGCCTCTATTTTCGATAAATCTAGGATCTCATTAATCAGAGAGAGCAAATGTTTCCCACTAGAGGCGATCGCCTTTACCTGATTTTGTTGCCGTTCATTCAATTGACCAGAGCGCTGGCGGATCAATAAATCGGAGAAGCCTAAAATACTATTTAATGGAGTTCGTAGTTCATGGGACATAGAAGCCAGAAACTCCGATTTTAATTGAGACGCTCGCTCTAAATCTTGATTAATTTGATGCAGGGTTTCCTGAGCGCTGGCCCGCTCAATCGCCACACCCAAAGTCCGACACGCTGCGATGAGCATATCCTGCTGGGGAGAATTTTCCAGTCGGTGTATATTGCGCGATTCTAAGGTTAACACCCCAATCACCCGACCATCAGAAGTAGGAATGGGAAAAATCCCCAATTGGCCAATGTTCGGATGGCGAAATATCTCGAGTGATTGGGGATGGTTACAGTAATTTTCAATAAATAAGGGTTCTCCGGTACGGACAACTTCCCAGAGCAAACCTTGACCCTGGGGAATGCCTTTTTGTAGTAAGGATTCCATTTCTTCCACCACGGGTTTACCACAACTGGCAATAAATTGACCGGAAATATTATTGGTTAAGGGGCCGGCTAGTCGTTCCTCCCCTTCTCCGCTAATCACTTTAATATCCCCAAATGCTGAGTCCATCGTTTCTATGAGATAATTCAGGGCATATTGACCCATATCTTTCAGGGAAACTGGGGTCTGTAGCCGTTCATTGAGGCCTAACAGGAAACGGAGACGCTTGACCTCTGCATTTAAGCTTTCTTCCATCAGGGCTGCTTGTTTGAGTGCTTGGCGATCGCGGGTCACATCGCGGAAAATCAGTAATCGTCCTTCATTAGAAGTAGCTGTTGTTGAAATTTCCAAGTGAATTCCATTAGATTGTTCAACTTCAATGGCTACATCCGTTTTTGCCGATCCGATAATTCTGGATTTGAGTTCTTGACATTCTCCTGGACTCCAATAGCCTTGATGGATTAAGTGGCTAATAACCGTTTCAATATGGGGCTGTTTTTGTAGATACTCAAGGTCAACTTCCCACAACTGAGCCAACTTCTGGTTAAACAAGACCAAGTGATGGGAAGCGTCGAATAGAGCGATCGCGTTGTCCATTTGAGACAAAATTAATTCTTGTTCTTCTTGAAGACGCTGTAGATCCATGGCAGTTTATTCTCGGTTGGGGGATACAAGCATGGCATTATCTTCCCAATGTACTCAACTGACGAGATATATCTTCGCATAACGTTACATTTCTTGAGGTCAGGTGACTCGGCTTTCGATCTATAGCAGAGAAAGGGAGAGTTAGGACATTTTCTATTACCTATTGCCTATTGCCTCAAACCATAACCTCACTATCCTAATCAACTCTTTCACTGCTATAGATTGCGATCGCACCTCATCGATTTCTATTTTACAAAAATTCATAAAAACATAAATTCAGACATTAAATTTAGTATTATTTTATAGAAATTTCCTCAAAACTTAAGCCCACTTAAATCCAAGATTAAACAACAAAAATATTGTCAAAAAAAATCTAGATTTTACTGAAAATCTTTATAAAAAATTGAGAATTTTCCTCCATTTAGCGCTTCAATAGAAACTTAAGAACACCCAAAATTCAACACAGACCATGCAATCTTCAGTCGCCCCTCCCACCTCAGACAAAAAAAATGCCTCGGCCAAGCCTGCGGCCAAAGATAAACGCTTCAAAGCCTTAGATGTAACCATGAAGCGCAATCAATATCGCCAAGATGCCCTGATTGAAATCCTGCACAAAGCTCAAGGAGCCTTTGGTTATCTTGAAGAAGAAGTCCTAGAATACATTGCCCGCAACCTCAAACTCCCCTTGAGTCGAGTCTACGGAGTCGCAACCTTCTATCATCTCTTCTCCCTCAAACCGTCCGGCGCTCATACCTGCGTCGTTTGTATGGGAACAGCTTGCTACGTCAAAGGAGGAGATAAAGTCTTAGCTGCCCTCGAAGACCATACGGGCGTTCATTCTGGAGAAACCACCCCCGACGGACAAGTTTCTCTCGTTACTGCCCGGTGTATCGGAGCGTGCGGCATCGCCCCTGCTGTTGTGTTTGATGGTCAAGTGGCTGCCCAGCAAACCCCAGAATCGGTGATTGAGCGCATAAAAGGCTGGCAAGAGTAGAGGGGGATAGGGAGATGGGGAGGATGGAAACTATTGCCTATTGCCTATTCCCCCACCCCGGTACACATAATGATTACGGAGAACACTTATGGAATTTAGCGAACTGCAAGACCTAGCCGAACAGGAGAAACAAGCCCAGAAACCTACCAGAGTCCATTGCTGTACATCAACTGGATGCCAAGCTGCTCAATCTTTAGCCGTCAAAAAAGGTATGGAACAAGCCGTTAAAGATCAAGGCTTGCAAGAAGAGGTGCAAATTGTTGGTGTAGGTTGCATGGGATTTTGTGGGCAAGGGCCCATTGTTCAGATCGATTCGGAATCTTCAGAAGCGGCTGATGGACTCTATTATGAAAAAGTGACTCCAGAGCAAGCGCCCTCTATTATTGACGGCTTAAAGGGAGGAGCGGTTACTGCCAATCAAGGTGATCCCAATCATCCCTTCTTCAGTCGTCAGTTCCCCATTGTGCGTGAGTACAGCGGCAAAATTGACCCAGAAAGTATTGGTGAATACCTGGCCATGGGAGGCTATCAGTCCCTGTATCATGCCGTCTATGAAATGTCTCCAGAAGAGGTAATCGCAGAAATTACGAAAGCTGGACTTCGGGGACGGGGAGGTGCAGGTTATCCTACCGGATTAAAGTGGGCGACCATGGCGAAAATGCCCTCTGGACAAAAATACGTCATTTGTAACGCCGATGAAGGAGACCCCGGCGCATTTATGGATCGTTCTGTACTCGAGAGCGATCCTCATCGAATTTTAGAAGGAATGGCGATCGCCGGATACGCCGTCGGAGCCAACCAAGGCTACATCTACGTCCGCGCCGAATATCCCCTCGCCATTACCCGCCTCGAAAAAGCCATCAGACAAGCCAAACGGCAAGGCTTCCTCGGCTCCGGTATCCTCGGCTCGTCAATTGACTTTAACATTGCCATTCGCGTCGGTGCAGGAGCCTTCGTTTGCGGCGAAGAAACAGCCCTCATTGCCTCCATCGATGGCGGACGCGGAGTCCCTCGTCCCCGTCCTCCCTATCCTGCTGTTTCCGGACTCTGGGGAGAACCCACCTTAATCAATAACGTAGAAACCCTGGGTAACATTGCCCCCATTATCCGCAATGGTTCAGACTGGTTTGCTGGTATTGGTACAGAAAAAAGCAAAGGCACCAAAATTTTCTCCCTCACTGGAAAAGTGTGCAATAACGGCCTGATTGAAGTGCCCATGGGAATTACCTTACGGGAAATTGTCGAAGTGATGGGGGGCGGAGTCCCCGATGGCGGCCAAGTGAAAGCAGTGCAAACCGGTGGTCCCTCTGGCGGTTGTATTCCGGCTGAATATATGGATACCCCCGTAGACTATGACTCTCTGACTAAACTCGGTTCCATGATGGGTTCAGGAGGAATGGTGGTCATGGATGACTCCACCAACATGGTACAGGTGGCCCAATTTTACATGGAATTTTGCCAGGAAGAATCTTGTGGTAAATGCATTCCCTGTCGCACCGGAACCGTGCAAATGTACGAACTGTTGACCAAAGTCATTAAAGGAAAGGGAACCCTTGCAGACTTGGAAAACCTAGAAAATCTTTGTCAGATGGTGCGTGTAACCAGCTTATGCGGGTTAGGCATGAGTGCGCCCAACCCGGTGTTGAGTACGTTGCGCTATTTCAAATCTGAGTATGAGGAGTTCTTAGCTGTCAAGGCTTAACCCTCCCTCCATTTAGTTATTCTCGCTTTGCCTCATAAGGAGTGAAATTCAATTATGTTTTGTGAACAATGCGAACAAACCGCCAGTGGTCAAGGTTGTCACCAATGGGGCGCTTGTGGGAAAAGTCCAGCCGTAAATGGGGTTCAAGACCTCTTGGTCTATTGCCTTAGAAGTTTAGCTCCCGTAGCTCTAAAAGCTGGAGAACTAGGATTATCCATTTTAGAAGTCGATCGCTTTACCTGCGAGAGCCTGTTTACCACGATGACGAATGTCAACTTTGACCAGCGTTATTTTGCCAATTTAATTCGTCATGCGATCGCCCTGCGGGAAGACCTGAAAGTTCAAATTGCCCAATCTACGAGCATTGAGTGGCCCGAAATTGCCGACTATCAACCCGACTTTACCGAAAGTTTAGCCGAACAGGGGGAAAACCTTACTGCTCGCTTGCTAGAGTCCGCCAAGGGCAACCCCGATATCTTTGCCCTGAAGTTGCTGGTACTCTATGGAGCCAAAGGTATGGCTTCCTATGCCTTCCATGCCTACGAACTCGGTCAAGAAGACCCCGATATTTACCAGTTCTGCCATCAAGCTTTACATGCAGTCGATCAAGACCACTTGACCTTAGAGGAGTGGGTGGCTTTAGCGCTGAAAATAGGAGAAATGAACCTGAAAGCCATGGCTTGCTTAGATGCGGGTCATACCGAAACCTATGGTCATCCCGTACCGACTACCGTACCCCTTAACCCCAGACCAGGCAAGGCGATCCTGGTTTCAGGTCATGACATTAAGCAACTCGCGGCTCTACTCGAACAAACCCTAGACAGTGGTATTACGGTTTATACCCATGGCGAGCTACTTCCAGCCCATGGATATCCCCAGCTCAAAGAGCGCTATCCCCATCTGTATGGTCACTATGGCACAGCTTGGCAAAATCAAACCCGCGACTTTGCCAAATTCCCCGGCCCGGTTGTTATTACGACCAACTGCCTGATGCCTCCCCATGAGACTTATGAAGAGCATCTATACACGGTTGGGCCGGTTGGTTTTCCCGGAATTATCCATTTACCCACCCTTGATGACACTGTGGATTATAGTTTGGTGATTTCCAGGGCAAAAACCATGGAAGGGTTTACTGAAGAAACTGAACCTCGCCAGGTGATGACCGGGTTTGCTCGCAATGCGGTCTTAAGCGTGAGTGAGACCATTATTGATGCAGTTAAACAGGGTCAAATTCGCCATTTCTTCCTGGTGGGGGGGTGTGATGGTGCGAAACCCGATCGCAACTACTATACGGAATTTGTGGAAAAAGTGCCCCAAGATTGCGTAGTCTTGACGCTCGCTTGTGGAAAATTCCGCTTCTTTGATCGGCAATTGGGAACCATTGGAGGGATTCCGCGCTTATTGGATGTGGGGCAATGTAATGATGCCTATTCTGCGATTCAAATTGCTCTGGGTCTAGCGAATGCTTTTGAGATGGATGTGAACGAACTGCCCTTATCTATGGTGCTGTCTTGGTACGAGCAAAAGGCGATCGCCGTTTTACTCACCTTGCTTCATTTGGGAATTAAAGATATCCGCTTAGGACCAACTCTGCCCGCGTTCTTAACTCCCAATGTGTTTAAGTTGCTCTCCGAGACCTATAACTTGCAACCGATTTCTACCCCAGAAGCCGATCTAGCCGCTTGTTTAGCCGTGTAAGAGATGGGGAGATAGGGAGATAGGGGGATGGGGAGATCAACTGATTGCCTATTGCCTGTTCCCTATTCCCGATTCCCTATTCCCCATTCCCCATTCCCTAATTTTGGAGAACACTATGTCTGTAAAAACCCTAACTATTGATGGAATTGATGTTGCCATTGAAGAAGGCTCCACGCTTTTAGAGGCAGCCAAAGAAGCAGGGGTTGAGATCCCAACCCTGTGCCACTTAGATGGCATCTCTGATGTGGGGGCTTGTCGCCTTTGTTTAGTCGAAGTTACTGGCATTCCGAAGTTACTGCCGGCTTGCGTCACTGAGGTTTCTGAAGGCATGGAAGTGCAAACGCAAACGGCAAAACTGCAAGACTATCGGCGGATGACGGTTGAATTACTGTTTTCTGAAGGCAATCACTTTTGTGCCTTTTGTGTCGCTAATGGCAACTGCGAACTTCAGGATGTGGCGATCGCCGTTGGCATGGATCATTCCCGCTTTGAGTATCGTTTCCCCAACCGGGAAGTGGATGTTTCCCATCCTCAATTTGGTATCGACCACAACCGTTGTATTCTCTGTACTCGTTGCGTGCGCGTCTGCGATCAGATTGAAGGGGCCCATGTTTGGGATGTTTCTGGACGCGGGGGAACCTCAAAAATCATCTCAGGTTTAAATCAACCTTGGGGTGAAGTCAGTGCTTGTACCTCCTGTGGTAAATGTGTCAATGCTTGTCCTACGGGGTCAATTTTCCGCAAAGGAACAACTACCGCAGAGAAAGAAAGCGATCGCGAAAAACTGGAGTTCCTCGTCACTGCTCGGACTAAGCACCAATGGACGAGATAATCATCAATGGCTCAAGGTAGCAAAATCATGACTCAACCCCTTGATGTAACAGCGAGTTTATCGAAGTCAGAATTAATCGAACAGCAGTTCTTAGAAGTTCTGGAGAGTTGTGAATCTCTTGGCTCTCATCATGCAGAATACTCTAGTATTCCTTATGAATCTGTAGATAGACTCTGCGATCTTGCTCAAGATGTGAATGGTTTTGTTCGCTTTTTGATGATCTATAAAGAGTCAATTCAAATGGCTGTCAATGCCATATTTGGCTATGCAAGTACAGTCGATAATTGGAGAGTTAAAGAGTCTCCTATTGGATTTGGAGTCCGAGACTTTTGTAGCCTGTTAGTTGCTATGCTCCAAGGACAACAAGCAAGCAGCATATTGGCTTCCGGTAATTTCGAGTCCTTAGACGCGATCGCTGAATTATTGGATGAATGGAGGGGAGTTAAGTTTCAAGAAATTCTAGAAAAACAAGCACAGTACCTATTGAATGGAAACTAAAACTAGGAGAGAACACCATGGCAAAGATTAGAATGGCAACGGTTTGGCTAGCGGGATGTTCGGGCTGCCATATGTCCTTTTTGGACTTAGATGAATTTCTATTTGATGTAGCAGAAAAAGTCGATGTAGTTTACTCTCCCGTCGGCTCAGATATTAAGGAATATCCAGAAAATGTAGATGTCTGTTTAGTCGAAGGGGCGATCGCCAATGAGGAAAATTTAGAACTTGCCCTAAAAGTTCGCGAGAGAACGAAAACCGTGATTTCCTTTGGAGATTGTGCCGTGACGGCTAATGTTCCCGCCATGCGGAATATGCTGGGAGGAACGGAACCGGTATTGAAACGCTGTTATTTGGAACTGGGAGATACCACTCCCCAATTGCCCAATGAGCCAGGAATTGTGCCGGAATTACTCGATAAAGTCCGCCCGCTTCATGAAACGATTAAAGTGGATTTGTTTATTCCCGGATGTCCACCCCCAGCCGATCGGATTAAAGCAGCGATCGCGCCTTTATTAGAAGGACAAACTCCAACCATGGAAGGACGGGAAATGATTAAATTTGGCTAACCCATCCATCCTCGCTAAAAACCCGTAGGGGCAGGTTGAACTTGGTTTGTGCAAACCCGCCCCAACCCCATACATCCCCACCCCAAAACCAATAAAGGAGAACGCTAAAATGAGTAAAAAAGTTGTTATCGATCCCGTAACCCGTATTGAAGGTCATGCCAAAATTTCTATCTTCTTAGATGATGCGGGAGAAGTGGAAAATGCCCAGTTTCATGTTGTTGAATTTCGCGGATTTGAGAAATTCTGTGAAGGGCGACCCATGTTTGAAATGGCTGGCATTACCGCCCGAATCTGTGGAATTTGTCCGGTTAGTCACCTGTTAGCTGCTGCCAAAACTGGAGATAAAATATTAGCTGTACAAGTGCCTCCGGGAGGGGAAAAACTGCGGCGAATGATGAATTTAGCTCAGTTGACTCAATCCCATGCTTTGAGCTTTTTCCATCTCAGTAGTCCCGATTTTCTGCTGGGATGGGAGAGCGATCCAGCAACTCGAAATGTATTTGGCTTAATTGCAGCGGATCCAGAGTTGGCACGGGAAGGAATTCGCCTGCGGCAGTTTGGACAAACGATTATTGAACTGTTAGGCGCGAGGAAAATTCATTCAGCCTGGGCAGTTCCGGGTGGAGTGCGATCGCCACTTTCAGACGAAGGTCGCGCTTGGATCAAGGAGCGTCTACCAGAGTCGCGCGCAGTGACGGAGAAAGCCCTAGCTCTGTTTAAGCGCCTATTGGATAGTGAGTTAACCACAGAAGCCGAAGTTTTTGGTAAGTTCTCCTCCTTATTTATGGGCTTAGTTGGAGCTGATGGCAGTTGGGAACATTATGGCGGTCATCTGCGCTTTATTGACAGCGAGGGGAATATCGTTGCCGATCATTTGAGCGAGGATAATTATCAAGACTTTATCGGCGAAGCAGTGGAAAATTGGTCGTATTTGAAATTCCCCTACTATAAACCTCTAGGATATCCCGATGGCATCTATCGCGTCGGTCCCTTAGCGCGGTTGAATGTGTGCGATCGCGTGGGAACACCGAATGCAGACCGAGAATTACAAGAAATGCGCGATCGCGCGGGCGGACGGGTTGCGACTTCTTCCTTCTACTACCACTATGCTCGGTTGATTGAAATCATGGCGTGTCTGGAGCGCTTAGAACAATTAGTAGACGATCCTGATGTGGTTTCGTCCCGCGTTCGCGCCACTGGAGGCATTAATAACCTAGAAGGAATTGGAGTCAGCGAAGCGCCGAGAGGAACCCTTTTCCATCACTATAAAGTGGATGAACAGGGCTTAATTGAGAAAGTTAACCTGATTATTGCCACCGGTCAAAATAACCTGGCGATGAATAAAACCGTGACTCAAATTGCCAAACATTATATCCACGGCAATGAGATTCCTGAAGCCATGCTCAACCGCACAGAAGCCGGAATTCGCGCCTACGATCCCTGTCTGAGCTGCTCGACTCATGCCATAGGACAAATGCCGTTGCATCTAGAGTTAGTGCGCCCCGATGGTAGTATTGCACACCAGCTTTATCGGGATTAAGTCCTCTCTCCAACCCCTCTCCCACGCTAATCTTATAGGGGTTACGATAAATCTTGTAGGGGCGAACGGCCTTCGCCCCTACAACCGACGCATTAGAAACTGGGTTTTAAAGCTATGGGAGAACGGAGACAAGCATGGTAGTCAGCACAATTATTACTCGAAATATAGAAATTCCACGGTTAGAAAACGGCGATCGCCTCTCTCGCGCAGAATTTGAGCGGCGCTACAACAACATGCCGGAACTCAAGAAAGCGGAACTCATTGAAGGAAGAGTCTATATGGCATCAGCGTTACGGCTCAAGCAACATGGCAAACCTCACAGTCATATTATGACATGGTTAGGCACTTATGAAGCCATGACTTCAGGTGTAGAAAGTGGAGATAATTGTACCGTACTTCTAGATAACCAAAATGAACCGCAACCGGATGGACTGCTTCGCATTGAGAAGGAAGGACTATCTAGAATTAATGATGCGGGATATGTGGAAGGAGCGCCGGAGTTAGTGGTAGAAATAGCCGCTTCTACCGTATCCCTCGATCTGCATGATAAGTTGCAGGTTTATTGTCGTCATCAGGTGCAAGAATACCTGGTATGGCGCGTCCAAGATAATGAGATAGATTGGTTTCGACTGCGAGGGAGTGAATATGACAAATTAGAAGCCGACGAACAAGGGATAATTCGCAGTGAAATGTATCCCGGGTTATGGTTAGATGTTCGGGCACTGTTGAGCGGTAATTTAGCCCAGGTATTGGAGGTTTTGCAAGCAGGAATGGCTACAGAAGAGCATCAAGATTTTGTCCAGTTTTTATCCGATCTCTAGGGAATTAGAAACCGGGTTTGTGCCCACAGATGCACCCTGGGATGGAGAGGAGCGACAAACCCGGTTTCTTTGCAGAAATTTCCGATACAATAGAACCAGTCCATCATTTTTAATTTTTAATTGATATTACTCATCTTGACTGGTAGCGTTGACACAAAACTTGCAACCTCGCATTGCATGGCATCACAATTATAGGAGGTAAAAGCTCCTACTCTAGCATTGCTGGACTACACCAATAATGACCAACTTGCCATAGAGTTTGGTTCGTTCTCCATAGAGATCGATCGCTATCAGCTTACCATCACTACATCGACCCTTACCCTGATAGGTTAACCGCTTGCGATCGCCCTGAAAACACTCGTGAATTTGATCGAACACAGAGCGCCTACTTTCCACTGCCATTAAATCCAGAAATGACTCTAAACCGACTAATTCTGCAAATCGATAGCCAAATAGATTAGCTAACTGCCGATTCGCATACACAAACTTTCCCCGTTCCGTGAGCATATAGAATCCTAACTTGTCTAAGGAGTCTTCTTCGTGGGAGGGTTCTTCAGCACTCTTCTCTGGTATAGAAGAGGGACGCTCCAGTTTTTGATATTCTACATAAAGCCGGACATTATCCAACACTACCCCCATTTGTTCGGCTGTTTTCTCCATTAAACTCGCAGTATCTTCCGTAAAATATCCCGGTTCAGGATGCATGAGGGTTAAAATTCCCAAAAGGGTTTGAGAGCGAAAAATGGGCACACCTAATGCTGAACGCACCAAATAAGGCTCATCAGGAAGGGTTAACCAGCGATCGTCGGTTTTTGTATCAGTAATTAAACCAATTTCTCGATGATGATTCACCCAACCAGCTAATCCTTTGTCTAAGACTTGACCAATGATCGCCTGTTTATGATCTCGAATGGTTGCCCCCCGCGCTAATACACTGGCGACTACTGTTCCTTTTGGATCTAAGAAAAATAAGCTCCCTTCTTCTGCTTCTGTAAACTGAATAGCGATTTTCAAGGTTTGTTGTAGAACCGATCGCAGCATCAACGAACCCGTCGAAGTCCGCATTAAATTTGTAAATGTGCGGAGCAGTTCATTTTGAGCTTCAAAGGCTTTTTGATCCTGTTTCAGATTCCGGATCTCTTGATGCAAATGATGGAGTTCTGCGGTTAGGTTCTCGTCTAGACGATCGCTCATTTTTCCTTAGTCCTGAAATTATCGCGCTGGGCGCTGGTAATGGATAAACCTTTTTCTTCCTCGAAAGTCCCTATGTTTAAGACTTTCCCCAAAATAACTACTGAAGGAAAACCCATCGATAGTTTACCTCATAGTAGGAAACTGTGGTTTAAGGATTTTGGGCTGGCGCTGGAGTGGCTAAAGTTTCCGGTGATAGATTAATAAAGGGTAGCGCACCTTGGCCACCCATAACGGTCGGAAAGTGACCATCCCATTTTTCAATGGCTAGTTTTTGCAGCAAAATCGGTGTTAGGGTTTGTCGTTGCAGTCGTTGCGCTTCGGCTTGTCCTTTGGCGCGGTTGATTTCCGCTTGGGCTTCTTTTTCTGCTTTCAAGGCTTCAAAGTCTGCCCGCTTTGCTTCTTGTTCAGCAATTTGTTTGGCTTCAATGGCTTTGGAAAATTCTGGTGAAAAGGAGACATTGACCAGGGAAACATCATCAATCAAAATGCCATAGGATGTAATTCTTTGCTTCAGAGCTTGATCGATTTCCTGTTTTAATTCGGTTCGTCGAGTAATGATTTCTTCGGCATTTTTCTTAGCGGTTGCGGCTTTCACGACTTCGGAAACCGAGGGCGTAATAATCCGAATCAGGATTTGTTCGTGATTACCAATTTGTTGAAAGACTCGATTCACTCGTGATGGATCGATATGCCAATTAATGGCAATTTCCATGCCCACATCTTGTAAATCACGGGAAGAAGCTTCTGCATTGACATCATTTTTCTGGACTCGTACACTGAGACTTTGTACGGTTGTCATCACTGGAATAATAGGATGAATCCCCTCGTCTAATATGACATCTTGGACTTTGCCAAATTTCATGACTACGCCCCTTTCTCCAGCATTCACGATGACAAAAGGACGAAAAATCAAACTGATAAATACGAGGAAAAATGCTCCTAATACGGGAATCATCAATTGGGGATTGGTGAATTGGGAGTTTGAGGGAAAAGGATTAGGCGATTTCATAATGGGAATGGGTAATGGATAATCGAGAAGGGTTAATGGGTCGTCTTATTAAATGGGGATTTCTGGAATACTGTCTAGGGGAGGGAGAGACCATAATTCAGAATCTACCGTAACTTCTGTCACTTGATCAGAGGAGAGGCGATCGCATCGGCGCGCAAATGGACATCGGGTACATTCACTTGATGTGACTGGAACTTGAGGAAAATCATGTCCCTGGATATAGTCCTTTAACTCTTGGTTGAGTTGGCATAAAAGTTTACTTAATTCCAGTTTTGTTTGTTTATGTTGCCCGTTATCATACTTAAATTCGAGGGCAGTTGCTCGATTATGTAACGAATTTTTACCTTTGACAAACCAGTAGGTTATGGAAATCTGTTCAGGGGGATAATGACTGGTTTCGGCTAAGACAAAGGGATAAAGACGGGTTTGCCAATTCTGTTTCAGGCGATCGCTATTTTGCGGTTGCAGATAGGTTTTCCAATCCATAATTTGCGCCTGGTGCGATCGGCAAATCAATAAATCATAAATCACTGTCAGCCAATACCCCTCAAACTCCAGGGTTCGCTGGTGTTCACTTTCCCGAAAATCCCCCCCATCTGCAAACAATCCCGGATAAGTAGTCATTAATCGTTCTAAACCCTGTTTAAATTGAGGGTCGCGCGCCAAAATCCCTTCAATGGGTAACCCTAATTCTCGCTGTTGCATCAACAAATGAAACTGGCTTCCCCATTCAGATTTTTCCTGTTGCTCCACAGGAACAACATAAGGAATTTTTTCCAAAAAGATATACTGAAATTTACGCCCACAGGTACTCAAAATATTTAAATGACCTTGAGAGAGGCGCAAGCTCAACTGCTCCATCATTTCCATCACCTATTATTCATTACCCCTTCCCAGCCCGTAGCACGCTAACATCGAGCTAGCACAAATACACTCTCCTTATTGCCACGATTAATGCGTAAATCTTGATCTAAATAGGTAATATCTAACCAACCTTTTTGATTTTCCTCACTAATGGGGAAATCAAACGGCCAGAAGGTGGCACTCTCTTGTATTTTCTCAATTATTTGTGAGGGAGATTCATAACCCAAAACCCGTTGCAGGCCGAAAATTCCTCGATTAAATCGCACATTTACCCGTCGCTCATTGACTACGGAGAAACTGGCCCGAACACTTACGAGAGAGTCTAAATAAGGCAAACCATCGAGTTCACCAATATTATAAACTGCTTGCTCATCAGCCCGAATACATTGATAGATTTGGCCCAACTGATACAGGGGAATGCGATCAATATTCAACAACTCTGCACTGGTGGTATACAGCAAACGCCAGTCGCCACTCAGAAGTTCCGGAAATTCAGTTGGGCGAGGGTTGGGGTTGCGCTCTTCGAGTTGCACCACATAGGACAAAATAGCCTGTTTTTCAGTGGCTGAAGCCAATATACCCCGATTTGTGCCGGCGATCGCTTCTAACAAACGGTCTTTACCAATCATAATTCCCCCTAAGTGAATGACCTATACAATTAACAGCTATGCTTATGCTAACAACTGGCTTTCCAGAATCCTGATAAACTCAAAAGAGATGAGTATCACCAATTGGATTTTCCTATTCTCTCAGCCATGTCTGCCAAATTTGTACCGATCAAAAACCCCTCCTTGCGAGAAACCCCTCGTTCTCAACTGGCTCCTATTCTTCCTTCTCCTCAAACCGAGTCCCTAGTAGACTGGTTGGAAAAAACCGGACGCATGTCTGCCCGCGATCCCCAAGAGCAAGAGTTTGTAGATAATGATGTGGATATCTCTGAACTCGAACTGATTGAGGGAGGAGACGATAACTATGATGACGATGATGATTCCGTCGAGGATGAGTAAGCGATACAGCACTTTGTGATGTCATGAGGTACAGTCAGAACAATCCCCCTAAATCCCCCGAAGATCGGGGGACTTTTACTGCCCCCTTTTCTAAGGTGAAAATTGCTGTAACTCTAGATTGAGTGTTTTTTTGAGTGTGAATGTGAGGAAAAACTGTGGACGCGAAACTTAGCTTTGGGGGGTTTTCCTTTCCCTGGGGAACCCGTCTATTTTTAATCTTACTGGTCGGTCTGGGACTGACGGCTTTAACGTTAGATCTACAGATGAACCAATTATCCCAGGGTTGGTTTTCCCTGAGTCTGCCATTCTGGAGCGGGTTCCTACTGACTGCCCTCATGGGGGCTTGGGCTGTACCGACGTTAAGGAAGATTAAAGCTGGCCAAATTATCCGCGAAGATGGGCCGCAAGACCATTTGAAGAAAGCGGGCACTCCAACTATGGGAGGGATCTTTTTTATTCCAGTAGCTGTTCTGGTGGCGCTGGTGGCTTCGGGTGGCGATCGCCTGGTTCTAATCGTTTCCCTTGTTATCTTAGGCTATGGAACGATCGGGTGGATTGATGATTGGCAAATTCTCCGCCGCCGCTCCAATAAGGGGATTTCTCCTCGGATGAAGCTGATCCTACAAACCCTATTGGCGGTTGTTTTTTGCCTGTGGATGCTCTGGACACAACCAGGAGATCTGACCACAGTGGCTCTATTTGGAGCGGTTAGCCTGCCTTTGGGTTTTGTCTTTTGGCCGATAGCAGCTTTTGCCCTAGTTTCTGAAAGTAATGCGGTGAACCTCACAGATGGTTTAGACGGTTTAGCGGGAGGAACCTGTGCGATCGCCTTTTTAGCCCTCGGTGTTTTGCTAGCACCTACTGCTCCCAGTTTAATGATCCTCTGCGCTGCCATCAGTGGCAGTTGTATTGGTTTCTTAGTCTACAACCGCAACCCTGCCCAAGTATTTATGGGAGATACGGGTTCTATGGCTCTTGGCGGCGGTTTAGCGGCGATCGCCCTCATTAGCGGTAACATCTGGAGCTTATTGATTCTCAGCGGTCTCTTTGTCATTGAAGCCCTCTCCGTTATCTTACAAGTGAGCTACTACAAAGCCACCAAAGGACCCGACGGTATCGGTAAACGGATTCTGAAAATGGCTCCTCTACACCATCATCTTGAACTCTCTGGATGGTCAGAAACCCAAGTGGTTGGCGTATTTTATGGCTTTGTTGGTATCCTTGCCATTCTCAGTTACTTCTAGGTCATCCTGTCAGTGTTTATAGATCGAACGGCGATCGCCCCTTTAGCTATTGAAAATTGGTCAACTCTCGAATCCTTCCCGGCTGCTTCAGTACACTTTGACAACAGATTACAATCTCTCGGCTGGTTGTAATTCGGGAGAATGGGAAGGTAGAAAGAGCAAATCTAGCCTTTCTGGTAGTATAACCTTCTCACTCATATGCCATCCGGCTTTACTCAAACCACATTTCGTCCTTATGGGTGGGCAGAAAAAGGGAAAAAAGTTTATGGAGAACGCGACGGCAAACCCCGTCAGCGCACCTACTTGATTGCTGGTAGGAGAGGCTCAAAACTATTAGCCCCCGTTTTATTCACACGAACAACCAATGCCGTGTTTTTTAACCATTGGCAGAACATCATCTACTACCAGAACTCAATCCTAAGAGCCTGCTAATTATGGACAATGCTGCCTTTCACAAGCAAGGAGATATTCGAGCGATTGCCAAAACTCACGGACACCCGGTTGTGTTTTTACCAGCTTCTTCACCTGAGTATAGTCCTATCGAAGAAGATTTTGCTATTCTCAAAAAGCAGAGGATTTATGCCCAGCCTGGTACGACTCTCGATGAGATCGTTAAACTGTACGGAACTTAATTGGAATGACTATAGCGCTTCGCGCTAGGCAATAGGCAATAGCTTGTATGGATTCGGTTCTAAGGCTTCAAGCTGTACCTCATAGAAGAGAGAAACGCTATATAGAGTGCCCATAATTGTTCGATATCCATGGCCTTAACGATTGACGGCTAATGAGATTATAGCAAGCCAAAAAAAACGCCCCCCTTGCGGAGAGCGTTTTTTTAGATTAAATCAGTTGATTAAAAACTGGAATTAACCGTTGATAGCAGGAGCAGTTAAAGCTACAGGAGTTTCTTCTCCAGCCGCCAAGTCTAAGGGGAAGTTGTGAGCGTTGCGCTCGTGCATTACTTCCATACCTAAGTTGGCACGGTTGATTACATCTGCCCAGGTGTTGATTACGTGACCTTGGGAATCCATAATCGATTGGTTGAA